>JBOGVI010000074.1:0-6781 GCA_050692695.1 Actinomycetota bacterium | reverse complement strand
ACGTGAGGACGAAGCCGTGACCCCGTTCAGGCGACACCTCGGTCGACGCGTAGCGGGAGTCGCGGTCGCGGCGACCTTGGTCGTGCTCGGCCTCGAGGCCCCGGCACTCGCGGTTCCCCCGAGCATCACCTCGTTCTCGCCGACCAGTGGCCCGACGGGGTGCGTGGTGGTGATCAGAGGAACGAACTTCAAGGACCCGATCGTGACAAGCGTCGACATCGGCGGCACGCCCGTGTCCGAGTTCAAGGTCGTCTCGGGGAAAGAGATCTGGGCGACGGTCGCCGGCGACGCGAGCGGACCGATCCACGTCACGAACGCGAGCGACACAGCGAGCGGCCCGACGGAATTCGCGAACGCGAACCCGGGGGACTGCTCTCCAACCATCACGTATTTCACGCCATGCAGTGGAGGCCCCGGTTATGTTGTGACGATCATCGGGACGAACCTCCTGAAGAGCTCCGGCACGACCACGACGGCCCCCGTGGGGGCAGACGTGCGATTCGCCCCCTACACGGCCACGGCGACCCATACCGGGACCCCCGAGAGTCCGAGGCAACTCAGTGTGCTCGTGCCGCCGGATACCGTCGACGGATCGATCCGGGTCAGCACGTTCAACGATGTGGATGGCGAGGGGGCCGTTCTCAGCGGTACCCAATTCCTGGTGCCGCCACCCGGCGTTATTGTTGACTGCTTCCCGCACACCAGGAGCATCACGCTGAGCCTACGAAGGCACCTGGTCGTGCGAGGGATGGTCAGCGTAGATGACGGGTTTACCGCCTGCGCGGCGACCGTTCCCGTCAAGATTCAGCGCCGCGTCTCCGGGCACTGGAAGACCGTGGGTAGCGCCACCACTACTTCCACCGGAGCGTACAAAAAGCGGATACCCGACAAGACGGGCAGGTATCGGGCCAGGGCCACGATGGTTGCCCTCAACTCGGGCGCCAACCTCTGTTCGCGCGCCACGTCACCCGTTCGGAGGAACACCTAGGCTCGATTCTGAGAGGCTCGACAGGAGAACCGGCCCCCTTCTGGGGCCGGTTCGTCTTGTGTCCTGGATGGGAGCCTATGCTCAGCCCCCTATCTTCAGCGGAAGCCCCTTCCAACTCGGTCGGGATCATCCGATGGTCTGGCACTCGCCGGAGGGACCGGCGGGGCGGAAGGAGGCCGAGATGCGGAAGCACCCGGCGGAGGAGAAGGCGGTCAAGCTCCTGAGGGCCGGGCTGTCCGATCAAGAGGTAGCCGAGCGGGTCGGGACGAACCCCAACCATGTTTGGGGCATCCGGGTCTACTACGGCCTCCGGCCCGTCACGGAGAAGCAGCAAGCGATCGCGACGGCGATCGTCCAGCGGAAGCGCCGGAAGATCGAGAAGCCCTTCCTTGCGAACGAGGCTGTCGCCGACGCGGTCAAGGCCAACGCGGCCCAGAAGACGGTACAGCCCGGGGCGAAGGTCGATCGGATGGTTGCAAAGACTGGCACGAAGGCGGCAGGTGCTCGGAAACGGCGGTCGCAGAAGCACGCGTAGCCTTCGCACCCGGACCCCGCCGGTGACCGCTTCTGGCGGGGTTCGCCGAGTCTGGACCCCATGCCGAGTAGCATCCGCTACGTGACGGGCAGGGCCTCGCACCGCATCTCAAAGGCCGCGAGACAGGCGCTCTCCCTTGGAGGGGCTGGTTGGTGCTCTGATCGGAGGCGGGGTCTGGCTGGCCGCAACCGCGATCCTGACGCAAGTCACGAAGTTCGAAACAGCTGCCTCGGTAGCCGTTGGTGCTGGAGTCGGGTTGGTCGTCGTCGCCGGGTTCATTTGGCGTGTCGTGCTGCCGAAACGCGCCGGGGAACAGGAGCGCATCAACGTTCTCAAGGGAGAAGCTCGGCATACTCTAGAGGCCCTCATAGCGGAGGGTGAGCGGAAGTGGCGGGGTGTCACTCTCGCCCCAGAGTCATCGGTTGGGAGACTCGACTGGCAACGGAGGGTTCACTCGTTCTTGCTGGATGCCTTCGGAAGGCAGAAGGCTGACGAGTTCAGAGCCGAGATGCATGTCGGCATCCAGATCCAGATGCTCAACGAGTTGAACCGGAACCTCGACGACTTGCAGCTCAGATCGGCCTTCCGGGGATGGGGAGGCCGCTAGCTCATGGGACACAGCCGGTAGAGCGCACGGCGGGCCGCAGAGGGCTAGCCCATGTCGTGGAGCCTGTCCGCCGTCTGCGCCGCCTACCAGCCGGTGCCGCGCCGACCTGCTCCGCGTCCTCACGTCCCCGTCGAACGTCCGGGCCGACGTCATCCGGCAGTTCTACGAACGCGGCGGGGAGAGGATGGTCGAGATCTTGTCCGACTTGGAGGCCGATGAACTCCTTCGTCTCCACGTCATTGAGGCCCTACGGCGGGTCGTTCGAAGCTACCACCAGGCACGGTGTCCGACCTGGCACCGCCTTGGATCGCGATTTAGTCCGCCAGAAGGTTGACAGTGCACTAGTAAGACTCTTAGCATGCGCGCAAGTGCGGACGAAGACACCATCAGTTCTAGTAGGAGGACACGTGAGCGACGAAGTGAGTTTCGCCGAGGTCCCGACCGGCTACGGTGCCGCTGACCAGTTCTGGGCCACGCGGTTCCGTCAGGGTGAGCGCATCGTCTATGGCATCGAGCTCTCGTTGCTCGAGCTCGCGGCCTACATCCGGGAGCCGAACCCGGATCACCCTCAGGAGGGGAACCGCCGGATCACCCCGAACCATGCGGCGAGCTTCGCGCGCTACGTCCGCGAGAACGACGGATGGGTCTCCCCGGCGCTCCTGCTCCGGGCGCCGGACGGCGTCTTGGAGTTCGAGGTGAAGGCCAAGACCCCGATCGGCGCCGAGTTCGGGCTCCTGTCGATCCCACGCAACGCCCGCGACGAGCTTCGAATCCTCGACGGACAGCACCGGATCCTCGGCGTCCACATGGCGCTCCGCGCGATGGCGTCGGACATGGACAAGGTCCGTGGGCTCGTCGCCTCCGCTCGCAGGAGCAGCGACTCGGCCGTTGTGCGGCAACATGAGCTGTCGTTGAAGCGTCTCCGGGAGGAGCGAGACCGGCTGAGCAACGAGCGGATCGCCGTCCAGGTCGTGATCGAGGACAGCCCAGAGGCGTATAAGCAGGTCTTCGCCGACATCGCGGACAACGCGAAGGGAATGAGCGGATCGGTCCGCGCCCGGTTCGACTCCAGAAAGGTCGTAAACCGAGCGCTCCCGAGGGTCCTAGAGCACCCACTCCTGAAGGGCTACGTCGACTACGAGGTCGACCGGATCACGAACAGGAACGCGCGGTTCCTCCTGTCTGCGAAGCACGTGGCCGACATCGTGCGGAGCGTCGAGGTCGGCGTCGTCGGGCGGCTGTCGCGCCGCCAGGAACTCGAGCTCGACGAGGGCCAGGTCGCGGACCACGCGATCGCGTTCCTCAACGTGCTGATGGAGTCCTTCGAGGATCTGCGCAACGTCGCGGCCGGGGATCTGTCACCCGAGGACCTGCGCCCTCGCAGCCTGCTCGGGTCGGCGCCGATCTTGCGCTCACTCGCGGGCGCCTACTTTGCCCTCGTAAGGGACCCGCAAGTCGACGACCCCTTGAGCCCCGTCGCCATCATCTCCTTCTTCGGAAAGCTGTCGAAGTTCATGGAGGCACCCGTCCCTGACGGCAGCCCGTGGCTAGAGGCAGAGGACCTGATCGACGTTGGGGCCATGGCGCCGCGCACGGCGAACGCTGGAGCGTTGAAGGAGTTGACCAGCATGATCGTCGGATGGGGCAAGAGTGAGCCGGCCTGGCTCAAGGCCTCGGCGGCCTAACGAGGACCACGAAGGAGCAGAACATGCCGAAGTCGGAGCGCCGAGACGTCGTCCCGAGCAAGGGCCGCAAGGGATGGGACGTAACCAAGCCGGGGGCGAAGGACCCCGTCTCACACCACAGGACCCAGTCGAACGCCGAACAGGCGGCGAAGCGCGAGCTTCGCGGAGGGGCCGGTGGGGAGGTCGTGACTCACCGACGGGACGGATCGATCCGCGA
This sequence comes from Actinomycetota bacterium, assembly GCA_050692695.1. Lineage (GTDB taxonomy): Bacteria > Actinomycetota > UBA4738 > UBA4738 > HRBIN12 > AC-69. The sequence continues at coordinate 2,749 of JBOGVI010000074.1, read as the reverse complement.
CAAGGACACGATGCCTCCCGTACGAGATCCGAACCCGCCGAAGGACAGGAAGCACTAGAACGTGGCGCGCAAGCCGAGTCTCGTGGAGCAGATCGAACGCGATGCCCTCGACGGCGATGCTCACTTGGGCGACGCCCTCCTGAAGTGTGTCGCCCTCGGCGGTCACGCCCGGAGTGCGAAGCTCCGAGACTGGGCGAACCACGAACTCTGCGGGTACGAGGATGGGCCGGACGTTCCCGGCTACCGAAGGATCGTCGCCCCCATCGTCGTCGACGGGTTCTCGGGAAACATGCACGTCACCGGTCAGCAGATAAGCACTTTGGACCTGCCGGACGTCGCGCAGAAGGTCGTTGACGAGGAACTTGCCCTTCGGGCAGGGGTCGGTGAGCTAGAGGATCTCGTTCGGGTAGCGCGATCGAAGGGAGATCCGATACGGCTCGGCGTGCCCGGCGGCGCGGAGTTAGCCAAGCTGATGAACCACGAACTCCAGGGGTCCTACCGGGCGGTCGAGCGCATCTACTGGAGCGTCTCGCCGACCGCTGTCGTCGGCGTCCTCGGTCAGATTCGAAGCCGGCTCGTCGCTCTCATCGCCGAGGTGCGGGCGGCCGCCGATAACCCGGACGAGCCTTCAGCTGAGGCCATATCGGCGGCGGTCGACGTCGTAGTCCTCGGGAAGGCCCGCGACATCCACATCAACACGGCCCAGACATCCGGGCCCGGTGCGGCCATGGCCGGTGCATCATCACCGGCTGATCGCTCATGGTGGAAGCGAGCGAGAGTGGTGGGTGCATTCATCGTCGGTGCGGCTGGGATCGCGGGCACGATCATCGCCTGGCTGCAGTGGAAGCCGTAAGGAGGAGCAGATGCCACGCGAACGATCCGAGCGCGGTCTAGCCACCGCGCCCGTTCGGCAGACCCCCAACGGGGCGGTCGCCGATCTCGTCAACATTCAGGGCCTCAGGTTGTACGTCTACCCAGACGGGCACATGAATCTCTCGGGCGGCGATGGCGATGGCTACCCCTTCGACAGCATCGCCGAGTTCGGAGCGGCGCTGATGGAGCTCCTTCGTCGAGTCGAGGTCGAGGCTCGGCGCGGTCGAGGGTAGCGCGGCGTCGGTGGTTCCCGTTCGCCATCTCCGTCGCCTACCGCTGGGTGCCCCCTAAGCGGGATCGTGATCGAGGCCAGATCGGGCAGTGGGAGCTGTCGTGATCCGGCCACTGAACCGGTGTCGCGGCGATGTAACGAAACGCCCAAAATCGCTACCAGCGGAAACGCTCTAGGGGTTCCCCTAGAAGCGCATAAATCGGGAATCCGCAGGTCAAAAATCCGTCCGACGTCCATGGTAAGGAGGGGGTCAGGGGTTCGATTCCCCTCTCCGGCTCCACCGAAACCGCAGAACGAAGCACTATCCGAGGACGCTGAACGGCAACTCCGGCAGGTGCAGCTCGTCGCGGCCCGAGGGGTTCAACCACGACCCTGACTGAAACGGCCGGAGATCACCCTGGCGATGGGGACGCCTACCGATTTCTGCGTCGGTGGGGGGGAGCTGGAAGCGGTGCGCGGCCCGGACGCCCTAGCGCGCCGCCTACTCAGGCGGGCGGTCTGTTCCGTTCCGAGTCTTCCGGTAATTGCAACCTCCCATTTCCTGATTCTTATGTCCCGAGGTCTCGAACCGCACCTCGTAGAACCCGCCGTGGGCCACGAGAGTGACACATGCGGCTACAACAGCAACCCCTCCTAGGTGTCCCCCGTTCGGGGGATGGGCGGACGGACGGGGGAATGCGACGGAGGACGGATATCCCCTGAACGGGTGAAGGCTTACCCTCAGCCCGACAGAGGAAGGAGGGACCAATGGACGACTACGCGAAAGGGCAGGACTACGGCAGGAGGCTCGCTGCCCGCATCCCCGTCGCCTATCCCGAACGCCTGTTCGAGGCGGCCTCAGAGATCGAGCGCCAGGACACCCCGTTCAGCCGGGGCGTCGCCGACGCCTGCCGCGCCGAGTACGAGCGGCGCACAGGAGGCGCGAGCTCCTGGAGCTGGGGCGGACTTGGAGTCCGGTCCGCCGCGGCCCGGACGCGTTAGCCGTGCGTCTGTTCCGGCGGGCAGTCTGGCGGTGAGGCGTTCCGGTTGTTCCAGTAAAGGAATGGACGGATGAAAGACCAACCACCCGCGACGAACTTGAGCGGCTCGCCTGGTTCAAGTTCCGCCACGGCGGACGTCCTTGGCCCTGCGGGAGTTCGGGCGTCACACCGAGGGTCGATCGACATGGCATGGGCGAATCTACTAGGCCGACTTCCGAACGCCTCGGAACTGATGCGGGAATTCGCCGCGGTCCTAGACGCTGATCCCTACTTCGAGGGCTGGCGCTCGGCGTAGCCCGGGGCATTCCACCCCCCATCCTGCGTACCAACGATGTACCGCGAGCAACGGAACGCCGGCGTACTCGGGTAACGTCCGTTGCTCTGATAGCTCCCTACCAGCGCGAGCGGTCACCCGCTGTCTATACTTGTCGAGCGCCTGGGCGGGGTAGCTCAGTGGCAGAGCAAGCGGCTCATAATCGCTGTGTCGCGGGTTCGAATCCCGCCCCCGCTACGGAGCAGCCCCAGAGAGAGAAACGCGGGAGGAACGGAAGTGGCCAAGAAGAAGTTCGAGCGGAACAAGCCCCACGTGAACATCGGCACCATCGGGCACATCGACCACGGCAAGACCACCCTCACCGCGGCCATCACCAAGGTGCTGGCGGAA
>JBOGVI010000073.1:0-4526 GCA_050692695.1 Actinomycetota bacterium | reverse complement strand
GCGCTGACGTCGGCGGATGAGCGAGCGTCGACGTTCGCACACCACGGTGAGCTCGGCCTGGGCCTCGGGAACATCCAGGCTCGGCTTGGCGGGAGGAAGCTTCGGGTCCGCGAGGGTTTCCCTGGCCACCGCGAGGGCATCCTCCCGATCGGTCTTCGGACGCCGGCGCCGGTGACGGCGGTCGGTGGTCCTGGTCGGCGGCACCTCCCTCACGTCGTACCCGGCTGTCGCGAGGGACACCGAGAGGTGCCTTCCCCAGCTCGATGAGCCTTCGACCCCGACCCGAATAACCTCGATCCCGAGGCCGCGGAGCCAGGCGACGATCGCCCCGAACCCGTCTGGATCGTTCGAGAACGACGCTACCTTGACGTCGCTTCCTGCCGCGTCGACCGCGGCCAGGGTGAGCGTCTGCTTGTGCGCGTCGCAGCCCACAACGCCCCACTGCTTCATGCGCGCCCTCCTTCCATCAGCCAACATGGACCGAGCGGTGGGCCTGGGCGGCACTGCTGGGTCTGGTGAGCAGGCTCCTTTCAAGCCAGCGCCAGGCTCACCGCTTTCCGAGGCGAGCCCGGCACCTCGTAACGAAGGCACCCTCGATCAGGGCCATCAGGAAGTAGAGCCATGGCTCGCCCCGGTGCGGACCCTAAGCGGCCTGAGTGGCCACTTCGGGTAGGTGCAGTGGAACACCCAGCAGGAAGTGGGTCCGGCACCGTTGCCAGGACGCTCCCGGAAGCGTCGCGGCGATCGCGTCCACGAGGCCCGGATGGGCGTCGGAGATCACCAGGCGCACCCCCGACAGTCCCCGGGCCACGAGGCCGCGAAGGAACGCGGTCCAGCCGGCACCGTCCTCGGAAGTGTGCAGGTCAAGGCCCAGGATCTCGCGGTTGCCGGCCACGTTGACGCCGGTGGCGATCACGCAGGCCACGTTGGCGATCCGCCCGCCCTCCCGGACCTTCTGGGTGAGCGCGTCGACCCAGAGGTACGTGTACGGGCCGCCGTCGAGCGGTCGGGTCCGGAAGGCCTCGACGGCCGAGTCGAGCTCCTTGGCCATCGCCGAGACCCGAGACTTCGAGATCCGCTCGATCCCCAGCTGAGCCACGAGCCCCTCCACGCGGCGGGTCGACACGCCTCGGACGTAGCACTCCGCGACCACCTGGACGAAGGCCTGCTCCGCCCGCCGGCGGGGCTCCAGGAGCCACTCGGGGAAGTACGTGCCCTCGCGGAGCTTCGGGACGGCCAGCGCGATCGTGCCGGCGCGCGTGTCCCAGGCACGCTCCCGGTAGCCGTTTCGACGGTTCACCCGCTCGGGTGAGCGCTCGCCGTAGTCCGCGCCGCACAAGGCATCGGCATCGGCTCCCATCAGCTGCTCGGCGAAGACCTTCACCAGCTCACGCAGGAGGTCGACATCCGCACCCTCGAGCTGCTTGCGAAAGTCCTCCAGGGCGTCAATCCTGTTCCTGACCACCGTGCTCCTCCTCCCCGAGTTCCGACAGATCTCGTTGAGGATGACGCGGTGGTCTTCTCGTTCAACGACCCTCAGGTCGTCGTTCGTACACCACTTCCGCGGACGCTACTCGAATATGTGCACCCCTCAGGGATTTTGAACCCCCACGGGCTTATCGCCCACGAGGGCCTCAAGGCAGGACGATCAGTTCGTCGCCGTTCGTCACTGTTCGCCGCGCAGGACAGGGCGGGTGCTGCCCCGAGGGCGAACGCCAGTGAATGCCAACAGACCGTAGCGGAAGGCTTCGAGTGTGACCAATGTGTGACCGGGGATGGGCGAGTTCCCCGAGCAATACCTAGTGTGGTCTTCACCAAAAGAGGGGAGGCGCACAGCCGGGCTCTTCTGGCTCCGCTGCTGACCCCGTACACTCCTGCCATGGCCTGGCGTATCCGCCTGCTCGGTCGTCCCGCCATCGAGGACGACCAGGTCACGAGGCGGCTGGGCGGACGGAAACCCTGGGCGCTGCTCTGCTATCTGCTTCTAGAATCCCGCCGTCCCACTCGGCGGGAGTTGGCGGACCGTCTCTGGCCCGAGGCCGGCGATCCCCTGGCAGCCGAACGCTGGGCCCTCCTTCAGGTGCGGCGCGCCATCTCGCCCGGCTGCGAGATCGAAGAGATGGATGGACGACTTGTTCTGAGGACGTCCCCAGACCTGATCGTTGACGCCCACACTCTCCTGGCCGGGAGGATGGAACCGAGCGACGTGGACGACCTGGTCGCCGGCGACCTTCTCGAGGGCTACTCCTTCGATGATGCTCCCGCCTTAGAGGGCTGGCTGATGCTGCAGCGAGCACGGGTGGCCTCTGCTGCGAGTGACGCCCTCCGCTGGGCGGCCACCGTGCAGGCTCACCGAGAGCCGGAGCGGGCACTCCGCCTGGCGGAGCGGGCCCTCGCCGCTTCCCCGTTCGACGACAGCCTGCACGAGCTGGTGGTGGATATCCACATGTCCAGGGGAGACCGCAAGGCCGCACGCGCACACGTCGAGCGGGTCGATCGGGAGTACCGGCGGGAACTGGGCATCGGTGCCCCCGAGACCGTCCGCAGGCCCCTGGAGCGTCCCGTTCCGCCCTCCGGAGCCCCCCTCCTCACCCTGGACATCACAGCGCGGGCGCTACTGGACTCTGCCCAGGGTCGCCTGGAGGCCGGCGACTACGACGGGGCGCTGGAGGCCGCTCGACGCGCGGCCTCGGACGCCGCAGCGAGCGGCGACCGAGCCCTGGAGGGGCGGGCCCTCCTGAGCCTGGCCGGCGCCCTGATCCACACGCTCCGGGGCCGCGATCACGAGTCCCTCGGCCTTCTGGCAAGGGCCCTCCAGCTGGCCAACGATGTGGGCGATCTCGCGCTCGCGGCCGACGTGGAACGAGAGGTCGGCTACGTGGCATTGCTCTACGCCCGGTATGGAGCGGCCGAGGCTGCTCTGGCCCGGTCCCTTGCCTTGGCGAACGAAGCTCGCGACCAGATTCGAGCCGCCCGGGCCACGATCTACCTGGCCCTCTCCCAGTCCGACCGGGGGGACTTCGAGAGCGCCGAGCCCGGCCTGCGTCTCGCCATCGACCTCCTCGAAGGGAACGAGGACCAGAGGTGGCAGGCCTACGCGCGCGCAGTCCTCGCCCGGATCCTGGCGCGTACCCATCGCCCCGGCGAGGCGCGTGAGGTGGGCGAGGCGGCGATCGCCCAGGCCCGCGCCAGCGGGTGGCTCTCCCTGGTCCCCTGGCCGATGACCCACGTGGGTGAAGCGGCGCTGCTCGAGGAGGACGAGGCCGGTGCCGAAGCGTGGTTCGGACAGGCGTACACGCTCGGCTGTGAGATCGGTGACCCGTGTTGGGAAGGGCTCTCGCTGCGGGGCCTGGCCCTGCTGGAGGCCCGGCGGGGTGACACGGGGCGGGCCCGGCAGATCCTCGAGGACGCCCTTGGGCGGTGCCGGCGCTTCCCAGACACGTGGAAGTGGGCCGAGGCGGCCATCCTGACCGACCTGGTGGAACTCGAGGGGGGAACCGACCAGGAGCATCTCGCCGCCGCCTCCGGGCTCGTGTTCCATGCGCCTATGGAGGACTTCGCCCGGCGGCTCCTCGCCGTCATCCGAGATTCCCAAACGCCGCTCCAAACGCCCTCCCGGTAGTCATCTGCCACAGGCATCGGCAGCCGGCCGGAGGAGCCGGCGAAGGGAGGAGGTGGGCACATGCCTCTGTTCATTGACGTGCACGAGCAGCTGCCCGAGGGCGCCACGGCCAAGGACGTGGCCGACGCACACAAGGCTGATCTCCGGGTCCAGGGTCGATACGGGGTGAACTACCTCAGGTACTGGGTCGACGAGATGGCCGGCAAGGTCTTCTGTCTGGTGGAGGCCCCGGACGCGGAGACCGCCAGTACCGTCCACCGCGAGGCCCACGGGCTCGTCGCGGACAGGATCCACGAGGTCCAGGAGGGCGAGTAGCCGGAGGCGAAGGACGCCTCGCCAGGGGCCTCTGGAGTGCGAGTCGGTTCACGCCCGGAAGAGAGAGAGGAGCCAAGATGCGTCGCGTCGCCATCATCGCAAGCCTGGTCGGCACCCTGCTGACCATTGGCGCCCCGCCAGCCTCGGCGACGGGGGTCAGCCCCGCGCAGCTGGGGCAGGCGGGGTGGGGGTGTCTCTTCGTCCTCGGGAGCGTCCACTGCGCTCCACCCGGGGGGCTCGATCGCGTCGTTGCGGGCACCGCGGAGACCATGACGTTCCTCGTTTTCCGGACGGAGGATCCCGCGGCGGAGGAGGCCCCCTTCCTCGGCACCGAATTGATCATCCGGGCCGACCTCTTCCAGGGTCAGCCATGTCCCACCGACCCGCCGGGCCAGCAATACACGGATCTCGAGCCGTTGCTCGGTCTCGACTACTTCGCCTGCCATCGGTACGACAGCGGGTTCTGAGGGCCTGGGCGGGGAGGGGCCAAATGAACGGAAGCTCGGTCCAACGCGACTGTGGCTCGGGAAGGAGGTTGAGATGGAAGTACGAAGTGGCCGTCGGAGCCGTGTGGCGCCCTAGGCAGGGA
>JBOGVI010000072.1:0-4265 GCA_050692695.1 Actinomycetota bacterium | reverse complement strand
AGCGCGTCGTGGTCCGCGAGGTGGCCCTGCCGTGGCTGCCCGAGAAGGAGCTTCGCTCGTCCCTGGGGTTCCAGGTCCAGGAGTTCATCCCCATCTCGGTGGAGGACGCCGTCCTGGACTTCGATCCTCTCGGCGAGTTCGAGCAGGAGGGCCGTCGGATGCTCCGCATCCTGCTCGTGGCGGCGCAGAAGGTCATGGTGAGCGCGGCCGTCGAGGCGGCGCACGGCGCCAAACTCGAGCCGGTCGGCATCGACCTCAACCCCTTCGCTCTGGTCCGGGCGGTGGGCACCTCGGACGAGGCGCTGGACCTCGAGACCGCCGGCGACGAGGCCGTGGTGGACATCGGCGCCCACGTCACGAACATCTGCGTGCACGACCGGGGCGTGACCCGGTTCGTCAGGATCCTTCCGACCGGCGGCCGCGACATCACGCTCGCCATCGCCCGCGGCCTCGGCTTCGAGGACGAGGTGGCCGAGCGCCTGAAGCGGGGCGAGGACGTGGAGGGTGGACCCCCCCAGAAGGACGTGGAGCGGGTCGCGCTATCTCGGGCGGGAGGCTTCGTGGACGAGATCCGGTCCTCGCTCGAGTTCTACACGGCCCAGGTGCCCGGGGCCAGGATCGGGCGTGTGCTGGTCACGGGAGGGAGCTCGAAGCTGAAGGGGTTCATCGAGCTCCTCCAGGAGCGGATCCCGGTGAAAGTGGACCGGGGGCGGGTGTTCGAGCGCGTGAAGTCCGAGCTCGACCTTCCCCCGGATGCGATGGAGGACGCGGAGCCCGTCCTGGCCATCGCCGTGGGCCTGGCCATCCCCGGGAGGAAGTGATGACGCAGGTCAACCTCCTTCCCCCCGAGCTCCGCGCCCGCGAGGTCACGCGCCGTCAGACCAGTCTCGTGGTGGTCGTGGGGGTGATCGTGATCGCGCTCGTGGGGCTGTTCTACTTCTTCCAGGTGATGAACCTGTCCCGGGCCCAGGACGACCTGGCGGCCCAGGAGGCCGACAACGCTCAGCTCCAGGCCCAGATCAACGAACTTCAGCGCTTCGCCGACCTCCAGGCGCAGCTCGCCGCGAGGCAGGCCCTGATCCGGACGGTGTTCACTGGCGAGATCTCCTGGTCCAGCGCGCTGCTCGACGTGTCGCGGGTGATCCCCACGAACGCCTATCTGACCAGCCTCATCGGCGCGGTCTCGGCGGCCGCGCCGACGGAGGGCGCGCCGGCCGCGGGGCCCCTCATCGGCAACATGAGCTTCACCGGCCAGGTGTTGGAGACCAACACCCTGGCCTCCTGGCTCACGAGGCTGGAGCAGGTCGACGGATGGGTGAACGCCTGGTTCAACTCGGCCACCGAGAGCGGACCGTTCACCCGGATCTACACGTTCCAAAGCGGGGTGGACCTCACGGGTGAGGCCACCACGAGGCGAGGAAGCGGGGTCCAGCCGTGAACCGCCGCGCGCCGATCATCGCTGGGGTCGCCTTCGCGGTGGTTGCCGTCCTGGCCGTCATGTTCCTGGTGCTGCCGAAGATGAGGGAGGTGAGCAGCACCCAGGAGCAGCTGGCCGAGGCCGAGACCATTCAGAGCGGCCTTCGGAATCAGCTCGCCAGCCTGAGGGAGGCGGAGGCCCAGGCCCCCGAGGTGAGGCGGCAGATCGCGCAGCTCGCCAACCAGGTCCCGCCGACGGCCGACCTGCCGGCCCTCCTGCGGCTCCTCACGCAGGCCGCCGACGGCTCGGCCGTGGACTTCCTGACGGTCTCGCCGCAAAACCCCATCGCGGACGCGTCGGGGCAGTTCTCCACCGTCCCGGCCAGCATCTCGGTCACCGGCGGATACTTCGCGCTGGACGAGTTCCTGTTCCGGCTGGAGACGCTGCCCCGGGCGGCCAAGGTCCTCAGCATCTCCGTCAGCCCCGGCGGCGCGACCCCCATCACCGCGACCGGAGCGGTCAACCTCAGCATGCAGCTCTCCGTGGACTTCTATACCACCGACACGAGCGCCGGCCCCGGGTCTCAGCCCGGGCCGACGGGGACGACCGCCGGAGCCTAGGACGATGGCCCTCTCCCCCCGTGACCGACGCGCGGTGATGATCCTCGGCGGTGTCGCCGGGGCCGCGATCGTCGTCCTCGTGCTGCTTTCGGTGCTGCGGGGAGGTGGGGGAGAGGAGGCCCAGCCCACGCCGGTCGAGCCCGGGACCCCCACCCCTGCGCCCACGGCCACGGCCACCCCGACGCCCCGCCAGACGCTGCCGCCCATGGTCCTGGCCGGAGCCAGGGATCCGTTCTCGATCCCGCCGGCGCTCCAGACCGGGCCCCCGGGCGGCGGCGTCAGCCCCCCACCCGGGGTCAGCCCCCCACCCGGAGTCAGCCCCCCGCCCGGGGTCAGCCCTCCGCCCGGGGTCAGCCCTCCGCCCGGGGTCAGCCCCAGTCCCACGCCGACGGCGCCCGGCGGCGGATCGAGCACCACGGTGGGCGGCCACACCGTCGTGTTGCTCGACATCTTCGCGGACGGCACGAAGGCCCAGGTGGAGGTCGACGGCGACGTGTTCACGGTCTCGGTGGGCGAGACATTCGATGACAACTTCCGGCTCGTCTCGATCAGCGGTGAGTGCGCGCGGTTCGTGTTCGGCGACGAGGGGTTCACGCTCTGCACGATCGCGCCCAAGTAAGGCTCCGGCGATCCGCGCACGGGGGGAGCGGTCGCCGGTTGGAGGGCGGTCCCGGCTCCGGGACCGCCCTCCGCCATTCGCGAGGCAGCTCCCGCATCGGAGCCCGACTCGGGAGCGCTCACCCCGTCACCTATCATGAGGGCCATGTTGCGGCTGCTCACGGCGGGTGAATCGCACGGCAAGGCCCTGGTCGCGATCCTCGAAGGGCTCCCCGCCGGCGTCCCCATCACGCCCAAGGAGGTGGCCGGCGAGCTGGCCCGGCGCCGCCACGGCTACGGCCGGAGCGGCCGGCAGAAGCTCGAGGGGGACCGGTTCGAGATCCTGGCCGGGGTCCGCCACGGCCGCACCCTGGGAAGCCCCATCGCCGTCACGATCGACAACGCAGAGTGGGATGAGAAGTACAAGGGCCTCATGGCGGTGGAGGGCGAGCCCCACCCCTCGGACAAGCTCACCCGCCCCCGTCCGGGGCACGCCGACCTCCCCGGGGTCCTGAAGTACGGCTTCGACGACGTCCGAAACGTCCTGGAGCGGGCCAGTGCCAGGGAGACCGTGGCCCGGGTGGCCCTGGGATGCTTCTGCAAGGCGCTGCTTTCGGAGCTCGGCATCCGCGTGGTCTCCCACGTGGTCCGGATCGGGAAGGTGGCCGCGCGGGGCAGGCCGCCCATGCCGGAGGACCAGGAGGCCGTGGATGCCTCGCCCGTCCGCTGTCTGGACGAGGCGACATCCGCCCGGATGGTGGGGGAGATCGACGCCGCCCAGCGAGGCCGGGACACGCTGGGCGGCGTGTTCGAGGTGATCGCGTACGGGTGCCCGCCGGGCCTCGGCTCCCACGTCCATCACGACCGGAAGCTCGACGCGCGCCTCGCGCTCGCCCTCATGAGCATCCAGTCCGTGAAGGGGGTGGAGGTGGGGGACGGGTTCGCTTCCGCGGCCCGGTCGGGATCGAAGGCCCACGACGAGATCGTGACCGTGGGGGGGAGGCTCTCCCGGAAGACGGCCCGGGCGGGCGGGATCGAGGGGGGCATGAGCACCGGTCAGCCCATCCGGGTCCGGGCCGCCATGAAGCCCATCTCCACGGTGCCCAGGCCGCTCTCCACGATCGACCTGGCCACGGGAGCCCCCGACGTTGCCATCAAGCAGCGGACCGACGTCTGCTCGGTCCCCGCCGGCGGAGTGGTGGGCGAGGCCGCCGTGGCCTTCGTCCTGGCCCACGCGGTCCTGGAGAAGTTCGGGGGCGATTCGCTCCCCGAGACCGCGCGAAACGTCCAGAGCTACTTGGCCACCCTGCCATGATCGTGTACCTCGTGGGCATGCCCGGTTCGGGCAAGTCGACCGTGGGACCGGAGCTCGCCCGTCGGCTCGGCGTGTCCTTCGTGGAGCTCGATTCGGAGATCGAACGGGCCGCGGGGAAGTCCGTCTCGGAGATCTTCGCCGAGGACGGGGAGGCGCGGTTCCGCGAGCTGGAAGCCTCGGCCCTCACCGTGGTCGGCGCCCGCGACCCTTCGGTCGTGTCGTGCGGGGGCGGCGTGGTCCTGGAGCCCGCGAACCGGGTCACACTCCGTGCTACCGGCGACGTGGTCTTCCTGTCGGTCTCCCTGAACGTGCTGAA
>JBOGVI010000071.1:0-10110 GCA_050692695.1 Actinomycetota bacterium | reverse complement strand
CCGCCGCCGCCGCCGCCGTTCCCATCGCCGCCGCCAGTCTGGCCCCCGCCGCCAGTCTGGCCCCCGCCGCCCGGAGCTTCGCCGCCCCCGAGCGAGCCGCCGTCATCTCCTCCGGGCAGGATGCTGCCCCCGCCCCCGCCCGTACCGCCGAGAGGAGGCACCGGCGGAAAGAGGTTGCCCAGGATGGCCTGGAGGGTGGGGATCACCCCCGGAGCCAGGATGCCGACGAGGGGCTGGAGGGTCGATAGGATCGCCGCGTCCAGCCCGCTCACCGAGAACCCCTCGTCGAGAGCCGCCTCGCGGTTCTTCATCAGCGAACGGGCCAGGGCCTCAGCGAGGATATAGGACCCGTCCCGGAGGGCTCCCCCGAGGTCTCGAAGGTCGGCCAGTGCCCGGTCGAGCACCGTCACCTTCGGCCCCTCCGGAACGACGGGCCCGCCGGTCGACGTGGCCCGCGGTCCCGGCCTCGGCTCGTCGGGCCGGCTGATCACCGCGAGCGCGCCCCCCGCCACCAGCACTAAGGCGAAGGCGATCGCTCCGAGGCGTAGGGCCACCCGTCGCTCGTGCTCGGGCCCGTGCGGGACCGCCAAGGGGGGTGCGGCTGGCAGGACGATCGGCGTTTGAGGCTCGGCCAAGAGCTCCCGGAGCAGCAATGTCAGGTGCCCGAGGCCCACGCCTTTCTCGAGATACCCGTCGGCCCCGCCGGGGACGCGGGAGGCATCGGGGGCTCCCGACGTGAACAGCACGATCTTGGCATCGGGTGCGGCCTTGCGGATCTCCTCGAGATCCCATGGGGCGAGGTCGTCGTCCAGGACCACGGCGTCCGGCTCTTGAGAGCGAATCGCCGCGAACAGTCCTTCCCGGTCCCGGGCCTCGGCGGCCACGGCGAAGCCGTCGTCCTCGAGGAACCGCCTGACCAGTGCTCGCTTGGCGTAGATGTTGCCCGCGATGGCAACACGGATGCGTTCCCCCGAGACCCGCCCCGTCATCCGTTCTGACCCTTTGAGCTCACCCGCACGCGAATAGTAGCGTCATCCATCCTTCTAAGACTCGATTCCGGTCCACCGGGGAAGTGCCGTCCGTGGCTACGTGGACACCTTCTCTTGCTTCTTGGCGTCCTTCTTCTCTTGAACCCAGGAGGGAGGGCCTCCATGCCACCCGCCCTCGGGCGGCTTGTGCTCCCATCCCTTGTGGCCGCCCTTGCCGGGGAAGATCCTGGTGAAACCTGGTGTGCCCCCGACGCCGTCTCCCCCGCCGCCTCCGCCGCCTCCGCCGTCGATGGGTGTGGTCGGGCCGGCCGAAGTATCGCCGGGTTGGATGACCGCTCCGCCCCCGTCGGCCGGGGAGAGGCAGGCCGACATGAGGTCACCGAGGATGGTGGTGAGCGACGTGCAGGCGAGAAGGGTGAGGTCGTCAGACAGCCTCCCCAGGGCCCGGGTGATGTCGGCATCAAGGGTGAAGAGCGAGAACCCGGCCTGAAGGACCGCCTGCCGCTGATCCATGAGGAGCTGGGCGTCCGCCCGAGCCTTCCCGTACCGCCCGCCCTGGATGGCCGCCACCAAGTCGTCGAGCATCGAGTACGCGTCGTCCAACGCCGTCGGCTCCGCGGCGGGCGACTCCGCCGCGCCGGTCGGCTCGGCGGAGGGCTCGGCGGCCGTGATCGTGGGGCCCCGGTCCTGAAGCGCTGCCGCGAACAGCGACCCGGCGACGATTGCGATGCCCGCGCCCACCAGCACCCCGGACAGCACCTGCCGGCGTCGCCGCCTCCGCTCCCGGTCGTCCGCCCCGGCCTCGGGGATGACCACCGGCTCGGCCGGCGGACTGGGCGCAGGGGGCGCCATGGGCGCGACCGGAGCCACGGGACCCGTCTCCACCTTGGCAGGCTCCGTGGCGACCACCTCGCTCTCGGGGAGCGTGATGGTGGGCTCACCGCACAGGTTCACGATCAAGGAGGAGATGGCCCCAGGTTCGGCCCCGGCCTTGACGTTCGCGTCGGCCCCCAGAGCGAACGCCTTGGCGGTGGCCTGGCCCTTCGTGATCAGCACGATCTTCGTGCCGGGGGTGGCGGCCCGGATGGCCGGGATGGAGTCGGCCCCCGCCTTTCGGACAACCTCGGTGTCGAGGACCACGGCGTCGGGCCGCTCGGCCTCGAGCACCCGGACCAGACTCCGCCCAGAAGGCGCCAAGGGGAGCACGTCCATCCCCTCATTGCGGAGGTGGCGGGTGATCGTCCCCCGTTGTTCGAACTCCAGGCGGGGGACCAGGATGCGGAGTCGCGAGCCGGTCTTCGTCGATGCCATCGAACGCCCCTCTGGTGCGACTGGCCGACGGATCGTATCGGGCCACGGGCGAATGGGGGAAGGGGGAACGGCCTAGGCCGATGGTCCGCTTTGCCGCGCGACGCGCCTACGTGGAAGCTCGGTCTCCCGGTTGGCCAGCGCCTTTCGAGTCGCGAGCAGATCGTCGATGCCGTCCATGGGCAGTGGCCGGGCGAAGTAGAAGCCCTGACCCAGGTCGCAGTGAAGGTCGAGGAGCCGCTCCAGCTGGTCGGCCCGCTCGATGCCCTCGGCCACCGGGCGGAGCTTCAAGATGGCGGCCAGCTCGATGATGGCCGCCGTTAGTGCGGATTCCTCGCCGCCCTCGTGCACGCCGTCCACGAAGGACTTGTCGACCTTCAGGATGTCCACGGGGAATCGGCGGATGTAGTTCAGCGACGAGTATCCCGTCCCGAAGTCGTCAACCGCGAGCTTCACTCCGAGCTCTTTCAGCTCGGTGAGCCGCTGGATGGACAGGTTCATGTCCCGCATCATCACGCTCTCGGTGATCTCCAGGATGAGGTCGCCTGGGTCCAGGCCCGACTCCATCAGGATCTCCGCGATCTCCCCAACGATCTCGGGGCGCTGGAGCTGCCGGGCCGAAAGGTTCACCGCCATGTTGAGCGGGTTCGCGGGGAACCGCGCCCTGAGCTGCACCGCCTGTCCGCAGGCCTCCTCGATCACCCACCTCCCGATGGGCACGATCAGGCCGGTCTCCTCGGCGAGCGGGATGAACTCGAGCGGCAGGACCATCCCGCGCTCCGGGTGGTTCCACCGGAGCAGCGCCTCCAGGCCCGTGATCTCGCCGGTCTCGAGCTCGATGACCGGCTGGAAGTGCAGCACGAATTCCCCGTTGTCCACGGCCCGCTGGAGGTCGGCCTTGAGCTCCAGGCGGCGAAGGGCAGTGTCATGCATGGCCGGCTCGAACACCTGGTAGCGGCCCTTCCCGGCCTCCTTGGCCATGTACATGGCGACGTCGGCGTTTCGGAGCAGCTCGTCGGCACCCTGGGGACCACCCTCCAGGTCCGGCCGGACGGTGGCGATGCCGATGCTTCCCCGGACGAACACCCCCTTGCGGCCCAGGTGGAACGGGCCCTCCAGCGCCGCCATGATCCGGGCGGCGACGTCGGCGGCCTCGACCCCGGCCCCGCCCGTCCCGGCGTCCTCGAGTAGGACGCCGAACTCGTCTCCCCCCAGCCTGGCCGCCGTGTCGGCGGCGCGGAGGCACTTCTTGAGGCGCTCTCCGGCCTCCCGGAGCAGCTGGTCCCCGGCGGCGTGCCCGAGCGAGTCGTTGATGGTCTTGAAGTCGTCCAGGTCCATGAAAAGGACGGAGACCGGACGGCCGTCGCGGGTCTGACGCTCCAGGGCGTGCTCGACCCGGTCCCGGAACAGCGCCCGGTTGGCGAGCTCGGTGAGGGGGTCGTGGAAGGCCTGGTGCTCGAGCTGCTCCTCGAAGGCCTTCCGCTCGCTGATGTCGCGGGTGTTGAGCACGATGCCGTTCACGTTGGGATCGTGCATCAGGTTCGTCCCAAGGGACTCGACGAACAGCCAGGAGGCGTCCCGGTGGCGGATGCGAAACTCGGTGAGCGCCGGATGGGGCTCTTCCTCGTCCCGTCCCCCGCTGGTTAGGAACTGGAGCACCTGTGCCTTGTCGTCGGGGTGGATCAGCTCGGTGAGCTTGGTGCCGGCCAGCCCGGCCGGGTCATAGCCAAGCACGCGCTCCACCGACGGGCTCACGTACCGCACCGCCGAATCGGCCTCCACCACCATCACCACGTCCGAGGAGTTCTGCACCAGTGAGGAGAACCGGGCCTCGCTCCTGCGGCTCAGCAGGTCCTCGGTGAGCTCAGCGCTCTCAAGGGCCAGGGCCGCCTGGGAGGAGAGGGTCTCCAGGCCCTCGCAGGTCGAGCGGGACAGCCGGGTGGCGCCGGCCACCTCGAGGAGCGCCTTCAGCTCCTCCTTCATGAACAGCGGCACGATGAAGATGAACCGTGCGTCGGCGGCCAGGGAGAGCCACCGGCCGACCTCGCCGTCCTGGTCCGGGACCTGGACCCACCGGTGGGCCATGAGCTGCGACCGCTTCAGCTTCGGGAGGTCCGACAGGGCGACCGTGGTGCCCAGGACGTCCTCCTGCCGCTCGTCGGAGGCGGCCACCACGGTGAACTCCAATGGCTCGTTGGCGTCGAGGCTCACCAGTAGACGTGCCGTGGCCCGCTCGCCGGCCACCGTGCCGGCGGCCTTCATGGTGGCCTGGTAGATGCCCTCCCGGTTGGTCGCCGTGACCAGGGCGGCCGCCGCCTTGCGAAGGGCCTTCTCCCGGGTGGCGGACTGCTCCTCCCGACGGACCAGCCGCGACATCCTCGCGAGCACCAGGAGGAACAGGGCGATCGACGCCCCGATCACCACCTGGGCGTCCACAGGGTATTCCGTGACGAGCTGGACGATCTGCACGCCCGGAAGCATCAGCGACGCCGCCGTGAGCAGGCCGAGCCGGACCTCCGAGAAGCTGCGCTCGCGATCCGGCGCTCGGTTGGACAGGGTCCGCATGGAAGGGTGGAGCGCCGATGCCCCCCACAGGAGGTAGAACGCGGCCCACCCTGCTTGGAGGTAGCCCGACCGATCGTAGACGAGGCCGTGGACGGTGACGTAGGTGTGGGCGAAATCCGTCGCGAACAGCGCGGCCGCGGCCGCGGCCATCAGGTAGAAGGAGGCCGCCCGCTTGCCGCCCCCGATGGCCAGCCGGACGACCACGACGAACAGCATCAGGTCCATCAGCGGATAGGCCATGCTGACGACCTTTGGCACGAGCCCGACAAGGTTGTCCCTGGCGATGGGCGAGACCAGGAACACCCACGAGATCGTCCCGATGCCGATGGCTACGATCAGGGAGTCGATGAGGCCCTCGCGATCCCCGCCCGGCGACCGCCAGTGGACCAGCATCAGGATGCCCGCGATCATGCACGGGTACAGGCCCAGGTAGTAGGCGTCACCGATCGATGGGAACGGCAGGGGCCTCCCGAACAAGAATTCGTAGTTCCGGGTGAGCACGTCCCCGGCCACGAAGAAGGCCTGGCCCAGGGCGAACAGGTACCAGGGGGCACGCTGCTCCGGGGTCCACATCCGAACGGCCACGACGATGGCCACCGGGGAGGACAGGGCGATGACATTGAACAGTGGCCCCACGTCGATGTACGGGAGAAGTTCCCAGACCAGCGTGGCCAGGGCGCCCGCGAGCAGGTAGAGCAGCCAAGCTCGGCGCTTCATAGTGGATGAATCGGCAGTACTGAAGGCTTCCTTAGGAAAGCCGGACTACCCTGGACCGCCCATCTTCCCCTCCCCCGCCGGGCCCAGGGGTACGGTTGTTCGGTGGCGGTCCTGGTCGGAACGAGCGGCTGGCAGTACGACGACTGGTGGGGGCGGTTCTACCCGCCCACCGTGCCGAAACGCGCGTGGCTCGGCTACTTCGCCTCGCGCTTCCCCACGGTCGAGGTCAACAACTCGTTCTACCGGCTGCCCACGGCGGAGACCTTCGCACGGTGGCGGGAGCAGACTCCGGCCGGCTTCGTGGTAGCGGTGAAGGCCAGCAGGTTCATCACCCACATACGCCGGATGCGCGACTGCCGGGACCCGGTCGAGCTGCTGTGGAACCGGGCCAAGGAGCTCGGCCCCCGTCTGGGGCCTGTCCTGTTCCAGCTCCCGCCCCGGTTCCCCGCGGACCGCGAGCGGCTCCAGCGGTTCCTCCGCGTGCTGCCGTCCGGGATGCGTGCCGCGTTCGAGTTCCGCGATCCCTCGTGGTGGACCGAGGACTCGCTCCGGGCGCTCGATGATGCCGGCGCGGCCTTCGTGCTGCCCGACCGGCCGGGGGCGCGGGTTCCTCATGTCGTCACGGGAGGGTGGGCGTACGTGCGGTTGCACCAGGGGCGGGAGCGGCAGCCCGGCTACACGAGGGAGAAGCTCCGGCGGTGGGCCAGGCGGATCGCGGCCCTGCCGGCGGAGGACGTGTTCGTCTACTTCAACAACGACACCGGGGGCGCGGCGGTCCGGGACGCCCTCACGCTGACGGCGCTGTTGCCGGGAGCCAGGAGGGCCGGGTCGCCTCGTACGCGGCGACGGCGTCCGCGTGGCGAAGGGTGAGCCCGATGTCGTCGAGGCCCTCCAGCAGCCGCCACTTCGTGAACTCGTCGATCTCGAAGGAGGCCCCAACCCCGGCCCCGGCCACCGTACTCGCCCCCAGGTCCACCGTGAGCGCGGTGGCCGGGTCGGAAAGGACCGCGTCCATCAGCGCCCGCACCGTCGTGGCCGGGAGCTGCACCGGCAGCAGCCCGACCTTCGTGCAGTTCGTGCGGAAGATGTCGGCGAAGGACGGCGCGATGACCACCCGGAACCCGTGGTCCTCTAGGGCCCACACGGCGTGCTCCCGGCTGGACCCGCTCCCGAAGTTCGCCCCGGCCAGCAGGACCGTAGCACCCTCGTAGCGAGGGTCGTTCAGGACGAACGCCGGGTCCTTCCGCCACTCCGCGAACAGGAACGGGCCGTACCCCGTCCGCTCGATCCGCTTCAGGTACTCGGCGGGGACGATCTGGTCGGTGTCCACGTCGGAGCGGTCCAAGGGGAGGGCGGTGCCGGTGTGGGTCCGGAACGGCTGCACGCGGCTAGGCACCCTTCGCCCCACGGACGTCGATACCGAGGTCGGCCGGGGTGGAAAACCGGCCGGCGATTGCCGTGGCCGCAGCCACCGCCGGGCTGACCAGGTGCGTCCGCCCGCCCTTGCCCTGTCGGCCCTCGAAGTTCCGGTTCGAGGTGGAGGCGCACCGCTCGCCCGGCGAGAGCTGGTCCGGGTTCATCCCCAGACACATCGAGCAGCCGGCGTCGCGCCACTCGAACCCAGCGGCCTTGAAAACCCGGTCGAGCTCCTCTCGCTCGGCCTGGGCCTTCACCAGCATCGAACCGGGTACGACCATGGCCCGGAGGCCCTCCCGGACCCGGCGACCCCGAACGACCTCGGCGGCCAGGCGGAGGTCCTCGATCCGGCTGTTCGTGCAGGAGCCTATGAACACGGTGTCGGGGCGGATGTCGCGGATGGCCGTCCCCGGCTCCAGGGCCATGTAGGCGAGCGCTCGCTCCGCCGCCTCCCGCCGAACCGGGTCGTGGAACGACGCCGGGTCAGGCACGAACCCGTCGATGGAGACGGTTTGCCCGGGGTTCGTTCCCCAGGAGACGTTGGGGGTGAGCTCGGCGGCGTGGATCACAAACTCCCGGTCGAAGGCGGCGTCTGGATCCGAAGCCAGCGACCGCCAGTGGTCGAGGGCCTGCTCCCAGCCGGAGCCCGCCGGCGCGTGGGGACGGCCTTCCAGATAGGCGAACGTGGTGTCGTCGGGCGCCACCATGCCCGCCCGGGCGCCGGCCTCGATCGACATGTTGCACACCGTCATCCGCCCCTCCATGGAGAGCGAACGGATGGCCGAGCCCCGGTACTCGAGGACGTGGCCAACGCCACCGTCGGTCCCGACCCGCGCGATGATCCCGAGGATCACGTCCTTGGCCGTGACGCCCGGGTGCAGGTCGCCCTCAACGGTGATGGCCATGGAGCCCGGCCGGTTCGCCCGGAGCGTCTGGGTTGCCAGGACGTGCTCGACCTCGGAGGTCCCGATGCCGAACGCCAACGCGCCGAAGGCGCCGTGGGTCGACGTGTGGGAGTCGCCGCACACGATGACCAGGCCGGGCTGGGTCAGGCCCATCTGCGGCCCGATCACGTGGACGATCCCCTGGCCGATGTGGCCGGTGGGGTAGAGGGCGATCCCGAACTCCTCGCAATTTCGGGCCAGGGCGTTCATCTGCCGCACGGAGATGGGGTCCTCCGGCCCGGGAGCGGTGGGGACGTTGTGGTCCATGGTCGCCACGGTGAGGTCGGGACGGCGGACCGACCGGCCGGCGTGTCGCAGCCCGTCGAAGGCCTGGGGGCTGGTCACCTCATGGACTAGGTGGAGGTCCACGTACAGCAGGTCGGGCTGGCCTTCGGCCCGACGGACCACGTGCTGCTCCCACACCTTCTCGGAAAGCGTCTGCCCCATCGTGCCGCTCCACTTCCGCCCGGGAGGTCGCCTCGAGGCACTCCCGGCCTGGCGTTGAACGTTCGCGACGCTTTTCTTCTTTTCTTTCCTTGTTCCAAATAGTGGAACATGGTACCAATATGCGGAACATGAGTGTAGCACGAACGCGTTGGGCAGGCTCGGCCGGTGTGGGGGTCCTCGACCGGTCCGTCGCCGTCCTCGAAGCGGTTGAGGGTGGGGCCCGGACCTTCACCGACATCGTCGAGGCCACCGGGTTGACCAGGCCGACCACCCATAGGTTGCTCGGGGCCCTGGAGTCTCATGGGTTCGTCGCTCGTGTGGGCGGCGTCGGATATCAACTCGGGCCGCGTCTCCTGCGACTCGGCGCAACCGCGATGCGGGAGCTCCCGCTGCGCGACCTGGCTCATCCGGCGTTGGAACAACTGGCTCGGTTCACGGGGGAGAGCGCACAGCTATTCGTCAGATCGGGAGACCGGCGGCTCTGCATCGACGCCGTCGAGTCCGCGAGCGAGCTCCGGACCATCGTCCAAGTGGGTGCCGTCCTCCCCCTGACCGCCGGATCGGCCGGGAAGGCGTTTCTCGCCTGGGCGCGAGACACGGATCGGCTCCTCGCCCAGGTCGAACAGCTCACCGAACGGACCCCTGGCGTCGAGCGATTGAGGCAGCAACTCGCGACGGCCAGGCGGCGGGGGTGGGCCGAGAGCGCAGGCGAGCGCGAGCCCGGGGTCGCTTCCGTCAGCGCCCCGGTGTTCGGTCCGCTCGGAAACGTCATCGCGGTCGTCTCGGTGTCCGGGCCGATGCAGCGCCTGGGGCCGCGCCCGGGCAAGCATCACGCCTCCGCGGTCCTGGCAGCCGCGAGAGAGATCGAGGAGGCCTTGGGGGTCTCGCCAGAGCCGTAGGCTGCGGGCCGGGGTGGCGACTTCTACGCCGGGGTCGGGGAGCCCGGGAGGAACACCCGGAAGGAGGCGCCGCCGCCCGGTCGGTCCTGCACCCAGGCCCGTCCGCCGTGCATCTCGGCGAACCTCGCGACGAGCGACAGGCCGATCCCGCTTCCCGGCAGCTCGGCCGCGTCCGGCCCCCGCCGAAACGCCTCGAAGATCTTCTCCTTCAGCACGTCGGGGACGCCGGGCCCGTCGTCCTCGACGGCGATCATCGCGCCGCCGTTTTGCTCCGAGACGCGGACCCAGATCCGGGAGGTCTCGGGCGTGTGGCGATCGGCGTTCACCAGCAGGTTCTCCACGATCCGCTCGACCTTGGCCCGGTCCACCTCGAGGGTGACGGGGTCCGCCGCCTCGATCATCACCGGCCGTCCGTCGAGGTCGGGATGGTCGGCGACGCGTCGCACCAGCTCGGACAGGTCCACCATCTCCCGTCGGGGCTCCACGATGCCCGCGTCCAGGCGGTCAAGGTCCAAGAGGTCGGTGAGCAGGGTCTTGGCGGCCCGGGTCCGAGCCTCCAGGGCCCCAAGGAGGTTCCTCCGCTCGTCGTCGGTCAGCTCGTGATCGAGCCGGGCCAGCGTGCTCGCGGTCCCCAAGATCGCCGTGAGCGGGTTCTGGAGGTCGTGGGACAGAGTCTGGAGGAGCGTGTCCTTCAGCCCGTCCAGGGCCCGGAGCTTCTCTACGGCCGCGGCCAGCTCCTCCTCGACCGCCTTGCGCTCCGTGAGGTCGTGCATGACCCCCTGGAGCACTATGGGCCGGCCCTCCGCGTCACGCACGGGGGTGGCC
>JBOGVI010000070.1:0-1571 GCA_050692695.1 Actinomycetota bacterium | reverse complement strand
TCGTCCTGTCCGCCGTCCCCGCCACCGGCGAGGCCCTTCAGGTGCTCTCCCTGGTGCCCGGGTCCGGGGTCACGCTTCGATGGACCCTCGGCTTTGCGAACGTGTGGGACGCCATCGGCGGAGGCCCGGTGCTGGTGTCGGACCGAGTGGACGTGGTGGGCACGTGTGGGGGCGCTGGGTGCGGTCGCAATCCTCGGACCGGTGTCGGCGTCAGGGCCGACGGAAAGCTCCTGCTGGTGGTGGTTGATGGACGGCAGCCGAAGTGGTCGGTCGGCGCCACGATGCACGAGTTCGCAAGGATCTTCCTCAAACTCGGCGCGACCGGCGCGATGAACCTGGACGGCGGGGGCTCGAGCACGATGGTGGTGAACGGCGACGTCAAGAACAGACCGTCCGACGGGGAGCAGCGGCGGGTCTCGACCGCGGTGCTGGTGCTGCCTGGGCCCGATCCGGGCGAGCCGAGCTAGTGGCGGAGGGAGCCAGCCTCAGCCAGCATGACGGCCCATATGGTCTTCCATCTTGGCCGAGAGCGTATCGAGTCGGGCCCCCAATGAGGCTCCCTGACCATCCAGGCGGGCACCAAGGCCGTCGATGAGCCCCTCAGGGCGTCGATTCGAGATCCCAGATAGAAAAGGCTCCCCACGGAGATTGCGGCAAGAAGCCCGATCGCGGTCCAGGTCGCGGCTTCCATGCCGGCCGGTCTGTAGCACCGGGTAGGACAGGCGCCCCGAGGTCAGCGCTCGAGGACCCAAACGACCTCGCCCGCGACGATCCTCGGCAGGCCGCCGCCGATCGACATCCGCTCCCATTCGGCCTCCGTGTACACCAGCAGTCGGCGGGGACCGGGAGCTCGGTCGGGTCGAATGCCAGGGGGCGGCGATCGAACGGCTGCGACGACTCCGCGGCCACGACGACGACATCGACGTCGCTGCCCACGCCCCAATCGCCCCGCGCGTAGGAACCGAAGTACCCGACCCGGCGCACCACCGCATCTCGAGCCGCCACGTCGACGGCCCAGGCCCGGACGGCCCGATCGACCTCGTCGCGGTCAGGCCATCTGAGAACGGACGAACGCAAGGACCTCACGGGCATGTCCGATCCCTTCCTCGCTCTGGAGCGGGCCGTAGTGCTCGAATGGCGCCCCCTCGGGATGACTGTTCGGGTAGCGCGACGGGACGTAGAAGGTGTCGAGCACCATGCCCCTGTCCACCAACCCGTCCGGTACCGGGACTGGTAGCTCGCGAAGGAGGCGCGCAACGAGGTGGCCCCAGGCTGCCTGGCCGAGGTGCAGGTGGAGACCCTTCACGGCCTTATCCGCGGCCTGGTGGGCGGCGAAGCAGCCCACTCGTGCTCCCCCGCGCGGCGTGAGTTCTCGGCGTGCTGAAGGTCGCGTTCCGCTTGCGCCAGCCAGTCGCGAGACCGGTTCGCCATGACCGGTCGAGTGTAGATCAGGGCGCTATCCAGAACTGGGAGAAACCCAGCCGCCCCGTCACCCGGTGTGGCGCCCGACGTGATCGTCGATCTTCGTGACGAGCGCGTCGATCCGCGCGTCCAGACGGGACTCCAGCGAA
>JBOGVI010000069.1:0-8968 GCA_050692695.1 Actinomycetota bacterium | reverse complement strand
GTGCTCGACGTGCTGGCGGCGTCCCACGATGCCGGCATCCTCCACCTCGACCTGAAGCCCGAGAACGTGCTCATCGGGCCCGACGGCACGGTCCGCGTATGCGATCCGGTGATCGCCCAGGCCCCTGCGGGGTCGGGCCGATCCCAGATGGTCGCCCCGATCGACGGGGACGGCCCGATCCCACCGGAACTAAGGAGCGGCGGGCCCGCGGACCCCCGGACCGACGTGTGGGGGGCGGGGGCCCTGTTGTTCGAGCTCCTCACCGGGGAACCTCCCAGAGACGGGCGGCCGATCACACCGCGATCCCTCCGCAGGGACACTCCCCGCGAGTTGGATGCCGCCGTGGCCCGGGCCCTCTCCCCGGAACCGGAGGACCGGTTCGCCTCCCCCCACGACTTCGCCCAGTCGATTCGGAGGATCTGGGGTGAAGCGGGGCCGCCGCTCGCCGTGCCGATTGGACCATCGCCCCAACCCGAGGCGGCCCCGCTCATGGGCCGCCACCAGGCGGTGTTCCGCACGTGGCTGGCGATGCCCCTGCTGATCGCGCTCGTCACCGCCGGCTCCGTGGGCGCTGGATTGTGGCTGGGGGAGCTGGAGCTCGGCGGCCCGGTGGGGATCCAGGTGAAACGGGAGGAGGCGCCGAGCTCGACGCCTGCCGCGCGTCTGGCTCGTTTCGCGTCGGTCAGGACGTTCGACCCGTTCGGCGACGGCCGTGAGAACGACTCGGGCCTCGCCTCCGCGGCCGACGGCGACGAGGCCACCGCATGGAAGTCGGAGAACTACTTCGACGGCCGGCTGAACAAGCCGGGCGTGGGGCTGCTCTTCGACCTCGGGGTCGAGCGCACGGTCACCGGATTCAGGCTCACCTCACCGCACCCGGGATTCGACTTCGCCGTGGTCGTTGGGGACGACCCGACGACCATGGCCGATTCCGCCCGCGCCACGCTCACCGCCTCGGCCGACACACGCGAGTCGATCGAACCCGCCGCCGGGCGATACGTGCTGCTGTGGATCACCACCGTCGTTGCAACCGGCGACGGGAACCGCGCGGAGGTGGCCGAGTTCCGGGTGGTGGCGACGGGCTGATGCCGGACGGCGAACGCGACGAGGACCTGGTCCGTCGGGCCGCGAGCGGCGAGCATTCGGCGTTCGGGATCCTCGTCGAGCGGCACGAGCGCCGCGTGTACAACCTGGCGCTCCGGATGACCGGACACGAAGAGGACGCGCGCGACGCCACCCAGGAGGCCTTCCTCACCGCCCTCCGGAAGCTCTCGTCGTTCCGAGGCGAGGCCGCCTTCACCACCTGGATGCACCGGGTCACCGTGAATACCTGCTACGACCTCCTCCGAAAGCGAAGGCGCGCACCCTTGCTTCCGCTCCGCGAGGAACACGAGCCGGAACCGCCCGCCGCGCCCGACCATGCCGACGCCACGGACCTCTCGATCGACGTGCAGCGGGCGCTGCTCCGGGTGCCGCCCGACTACCGGATCGTGATGATCCTCCACGACGTCCAGGACCTGCCGTACGAGGAGGTTGCGGCGATCGTGGGCGTGCCGGTAGGCACGGTGAAGTCGCGCCTGCACCGGGGTCGGGTGGCGCTGGCCCGGGCCCTCCGGGGCCGCTCGGAGCGGGAACGTCCCGAGCTGCCGGGACCGTCTGACCAGGCGAGGTCGAGATGACGCACCCCGAGGAACTCCTTGCCGGCTACGTCGACGGCGCGCTCACCGAGGAGGAGCGGGCCGAGGTCGACGCGCACCTCGCCACGTGCCGGACGTGCCGGGAGGAGATGGAGCTCTCCACCTTGGCCGTGGCGGCCCTGGCCGAGCTGCCCGAGCAGCCCGTCCCGCTCGGCGTGATGAACCCGGTCGCCGCCGAGATCCGCCGGCGGAGCGCCGGAGCGGCCGCCGCACCGTGGTGGGGCAGGTTGCAATGGGCCGCCGCGCTCGCTGCGGCCACGGCGCTGGTGGCCGTGGTCGCCGTGGCGCTCCCGCGCCTGGGAGAGGAAGAGAGGGGCGCGGCCCTCAGGTCCGAGGCCGGTGGGGCGACGCCCAGCGAGTCGGTCCCCGGGGCCGACGCCGCCCTGGCCAGGGGCGTCTTCCTGGAGATCCAGCCGGATGCGGACTACAGCGCCGAAGACCTGGAGGCCCTGGCGAACGGCGCCGCTCAGCGGACGGGCTTGAGCGCCGTGGCCCCCGGCGCGGCGACGGTCGCCGACGCCGAGGCCGACGCCGCAAAGGCGTGCCTGGTCGAGCCGGGCGGCCTCACGGAAGGCGACCGGCTGGTCCGGCTGATCCGGGCAAGGTTCGACGGGAAGCCCGCGTACCTCGGGGTCTACCTGGAGAGCCCCGGTGCGGACCGGCCCCCCAACCGGGTCGTCATCTGGGTCGTGGCCACGAAAGACTGCCGGATCCTGTCCTTCTCGTCCAAGCCGCTGTAGCGGCGTACTGCTCCGTCCCCCCACCCGCCCCAACAGCACGGCGCTTGGATGTTTCGAGCGGACACTCGTAGAGTTGTCGGTCGTGAGGTACCGGGTCGAGCAGCTCGCCGCGGCGTGCGACGTCTCCGTGGACACGGTCCGCTTCTACCAGACCCGGGGCCTCCTCCCGCCCCCGGAACGCGAGGGCCGGGTGGCCTGGTACGGCCCCCGGCACGCCGAGCGGATCCGCGAGGTCCGCGCGCTTCAGCGAAAGGGCCTGACCCTCGCCGCGATCAAGGGCGTGATCCAGGGCGAGCTGGGCAAGGCCGACGCCGACCTCGCGGCGGCGGTGGCCGCCGCGCGGGGGGAAGGGCGCGACGACGCGTGGCTCACGCTCGAGCAGTTCGGGGCGGCGAGTGGCGTCCCGCCGTCGTTGATCCAGGCCGTGGAGCGGGAGGGGATCCGCCTCGCTCGGCGGGTCGACGGGGAGGATCGGTACACCGCCGCCGACATCGACATGGTCCGGGCGGCCCTGAAGCTCATCGAGTACGGCCTTCCCCTGGGAGAGCTGCTCGCCCTGGCCCGCGACACCCATCAGGCCATGGCCGGGCTGGCCGAGCGAGCGGTCGAGCTGTTCGACGAACGGGTCCGAAAGCCTATCCGAGACACCGCCGCATCCGACGAGGAAGCCGCCGCGCAGCTCGTCGAGGCGTTCCGCACGCTCCTCCCCGCGGTGACCGAGCTCGTGGCGAACCACTTCCGCCGGGTGTTGCTCGGCGTGGCCGAGGAGCACATCGAGCGGGTGGGCGGAAAGGCCGAGGTGGAGGCGGCTCGGGCCGAGTCCCGGCGCCTCGACCGCGCGTGGCAGGTGTGACCGGCTCCGAGGGCCTGCCGCAGGGCGAGGAGAAGGCCCGCCGGGTCCGCGGAATGTTCGACGCCATCGCCGGGCGGTACGACTTGGTGAACCGGGTCATGACGTTCGGGATGGACGTGGGGTGGCGCCGGCGCGCGGTTCGCGAGCTTCGGCTCCCCGGCGGCGCTCTCGTGGTCGACCTCGCTTGCGGCACCGGCGACCTGTGCAGCGAGCTCCACCGCAACGGGTACCGAGCGGTCGGGTTCGACTTCTCCCACGGCATGCTGGCCGAGGCCACCACCGACGCGCCCCTGGTGGAGGCCGACGTCCTTCGCTTGCCGCTGCGCGACGCCTCGGCCGACGGGGCGACGTGCGGATTCGCGCTTCGAAACGTCATCGACCTCGGGGCGTTCTTCGAGGAGTTGGGGAGGGTCGTCCGACGAGGGGGGCGGATCGCGCTGCTCGAGGCGTCGGAGCCCGAGGGCCCCGTGATGCGGGCCGGCCACAACATGTACTTCCGGCGTGTGGTGCCGGTGATCGGCGGCGTGTTGTCGGATCGGGAGGCGTACCGCTACCTCCCCCGGTCCATGGAGTACCTCCCGCAGCCACCGGAGCTGCTCGCGTTGCTTCGGGGCTCCGGGTTCCCGGACGCGCAGCGACTCCCGCTCTCGGGCGGCATCGCGCAGCTGCTGGTGGGGACGCGGGTATGAGCTGGGCCCCCCTCGTGGCCGGGGCCCGGAGGCTCGGCCCGGCCTTCGATCTCATCGCGAACTACGAGCCCGACGGGTTCTTCTTCGAGCGGAGCGGCCTGGGGGTCTCGGCCTCCGGGACGGCCGGCGGCTTCGACGTGATCGGAGGGCCCGGACGGATCGAGGAGCTTGCCCGGGTGGCCGGGGAGACGCTCGAGGCGATTCGGCGGGACGACGACGGGCCTCCGGTCGTGGCGGTGGGGGCCATCCCGTTCGACGAGGCGGAGCCGGCATCGCTCGCGATCCCATCGCGGACCGCCGTGCGGCGGCGGACAGGGGACACGTGGCGGATCGACGTGTGGCCCGAGGGCGATGCGCCGGGGGAGACCGAACCGCGTGGCCGGTGGGTCGGCGGGGCGCCGCACCAGGCGTTCGCCGACATCCAGGTCCGACCCGACCCGGAGCCCTCCCGGTATGCGGCCGCCGTGGGCGAGGCCACTCGGCGGATCGCGGCCGGCGAGCTCCGAAAGATCGTGCTCGCCCGGTCCCTGATCGTGGAGGCGGGGCGGGAGCTCGATCCCCAGCGGCTGCTGTGGCGTCTTCGCGCGGTCGACCCCGACTGCTTCGCCTTCGCCGTGCCAACCTTCGCCTCGGAAGGCCGGCGATTGGCGTCCCGGGGCGTGCTGGTCGGCGCGAGCCCCGAGCTCCTCGTGAGGAAGGCCGGGGCTGAGGTCCGGGCCACACCCCTCGCCGGCTCCGCCCCCCGCTTCGGGGACCCGGAGGAGGACCGCGCCTCGGCCGAGCGACTGCTCGGCTCGGAGAAGGACCGTGAGGAGCACGCCGCGGTGTCGGAGTTCGTCGAGCTCGTCCTGGGCAATTTCTGCGGCCGGCTGGACCATCCCGAGGAGCCCGAGCTCCTGGGGACCGCGAACGTCTGGCACCTCGCCACGCCCTTCCACGGCCGGTTGCGGGACCCGGCGCGGTCCGTCCTGGACCTCGTGGCGGAGCTTCACCCCACGCCGGCCGTGTGCGGCGCGCCCCGAGACGGCGCGAGGAAGGTGCTCGGGGAGCTCGAGACCCTGCACCGCGGATGCTACGCGGGGCCGGTCGGCTGGGTGGACGTGAACGGGGACGGCGAGTGGGCCATCGGACTCCGGTGCGCTGAGGTCGCGGGCAGCACGGCCCGGTTGTTCGCCGGCGCTGGCATCGTGGCCGGGTCGGTGCCTGAGCTCGAGCTCGACGAGACCAACCGAAAGTTCCGGGCGCTCCTCGATTCGCTCCGGTGGGGCTAACCGCTCAGGGCATCGGCGACGGCAGCGTTCACATCGGCGTGGCGGGCTACGTTCCGCTCGCCGTCGGACGGCACCTCGACGATCCACACCCCGCCGGCATCGGACGCCTTTTCCACGGCCGGCCCGAGGTCGGCGGCGCGATCGACCAGGAGGTAGGGCGCGCCGGCCGCGTCCGCGACGCTCGCCAGGTCGAGTCCGTGCGGTGTGACGAACAGATCTTCCAACTCCGGAAGCGACCGTTGCGGGAGAAACGAGAAGATGACGCCGCCGACGTTGTTGGGGACGACGAACACGGCGTCCTGGCCGCGCTTCGCGCCCCACAGGAGTGCCCCCACATCGTGCAGGAGCGTGAGGTCGCCGCACAGGGCGACCGTCGGCGAGCCCCTCGCGGCCACGCCGAGGACGGTGGAGACGAACCCATCGATCCCGCTCGCGCCCCGGTTGCCCAGCACGCGAAGTCCGCCTCGGGGAAGCATGTAGAAGTCGAGGTCGCGCACTGGCATGCTCGACCCGACGACGAGGGTCGAGTCATCCGGCAGACATGCGGCGAGGTCCCGAGCCACCCTTCCCTCGAAGGGCTCGTCCCAGGAGTCCATCACCTCATCCACGGCCCGGCGCGCGCAGGCGTCGGCGTCGCGCCACTCCCGGAGCCATGGCGTCTCGCCGCGCACGGGAAGCCGCTCGACGACCGCGGTTCCGAGCATCGCGGGGTCCGTACGGATCGTCCTTGACGCGTGCCGGGCCGGGTCGGCGACCAGCCCGTCGGGGTCCACGATCACCAGTTCCTTCGCGCCCGCCACGAGGGCCAGACCCGCGCGCGAGGTCGGCGCGGCACCGAACTGGAGCACCACGTCGGGCACGTGCGAGGAGGTGAACCCTCGGTCCGCCAACAGGAACTGCCCGGCCGCGAGGGCTCCCGGCGCGCGCACGCCAGAGGTGGGCTCCGCGATCAACGGCCACTCGGCCGAGCGGGCAAGTTCCAGGATGGGCCGGGCGTCGAGACGAAGCGATCCCGCCAGGATGACACCCCGCTCCTTCTCTCCGATCTTCTCGGCAAGGGAAGCGAGCTCGTCCGGTATGGGGTCCCGAAGGCTCGGTCGCCATGCGAACGAGGCAGGCCGAGGATCGGCCGCAGGGACCACGCCTTCCGAGGGCACCAGTGGCTCGCGGAACGGCAGGTTCAGGTGCACGGGCCCGGGAGCGCCTTCCACGGCGCCGCGGATCGCTTCCCCCGCGAGAGACCGCCAGTGCGCGAGATCGGGTCGGTCGCCCGGCACCTCCGCGTCGACGAACCGCTTCACATACCTGCCGAACAGGTGGAGCTGGTCGATGGCCTGGTTCGCGCCGACGCCTCGGAGCTCCGGGGGCCGGTCCGCCGTGAGCAGGATCAGGGGAACCCGGGACATCGATGCTTCCACGACCGCCGGGAAGAGGTTGGCGGCCGCGGTGCCGGACGTGCATGCCACCGCCACCGGCCTCCCCGTCGCCTTCGACAACCCGAGAGCGAAGAACGCCGAGGACCGCTCGTCGAGATGGACGTGGACGTTCACGCGCGGGTGGCGCCAGAGCGCCAGCGCGATCGGGGTGGATCTGGAGCCCGGCGACACGCACGCCTGCTCCAGCCCGAGGGATGCGAGCTCGTCCACGAGCGCCTGCATGCTTGCGAGCGCGAGGTCGCCCTCGTTCATGCCGCTGTGGCTCCCGCGACCCACAACCCCAGCGCGAGCAGCGCCCCGAACGCCACCTGGAGGAGCGCCGTCCCCACGAGCACCGGGATCAACTCCGGACCATCGGCCTTCCCTGCGACCTCAATCGGGCGGATGGCGAGCGGCCATGCGGCCAGCGCGAGCAGCGCCCACTGCGACATCCCGAGCGGCTCGGCGGCGATGCCCACGGCCACCCCCCCCGCAACCGTGGCGAACGCCGCGACGATCAGAGCGCGGAACAGCACCCGAGTTCGCCGTCGGCCCAGCCGGACCGCGAGGGTCCGCTTGCCCGCCGCCTCGTCGGTGGGGATGTCCCGGAGGTTGTTCGCCTCCAAGACTGCGACCGCCAGGAACCCCATGGCCGCCGCCGACCACCACGCCGCCGCTGGAACCCGCTCGGCCTGCGCGTACGCGGTGCCGGCCGTGGCCATCAGCCCGAAGAACAGGAACACCGCGACCTCGCCCAAGCCGAGCGACGCGTACGGCCACGGCCCGCCCGAGTACAGCCACAGCGCCACCATCGCCGCCGCCCCGATCGCAATCAGCCACGGCGTCGTGGCCACGGCGAGGGCCAGCCCTGCCAGCCCAGCGACGGCGACCGAAATGAGCGCCGCGATCAGCACCGCACGGGGCGAGGCCATCCCCGACGACGTCAATCTTTGCGGGCCCAGCCGGCGCTCGGTGTCCACCCCTCGCACGCCGTCGTGGTAGTCGTTCGCGTAGTTCACGCTCACCTGGAGACCCAATCCCACCGCGAGCGCGGCCGCGGTGCGC
This sequence comes from Actinomycetota bacterium, assembly GCA_050692695.1. Classification (GTDB taxonomy): domain Bacteria; phylum Actinomycetota; class UBA4738; order UBA4738; family HRBIN12; genus AC-69. The sequence continues at coordinate 1,238 of JBOGVI010000069.1, read as the reverse complement.
CACACGGAGGCTCGTCCGGCCGAGGCCGTCCCCACTACGACCGGCGCGACGCTCGCGGCCAGGGTCCGGGGGCGCGCCCCGTGCACCCAGACGGACAACCCCATCACGGCCTCCTCGGGAACTTGGTGAAGTCCGGAGGGCGCTTCTCCAGGTAGGCGTCGCGCCCCTCTTGCGCCTCCTCGGACATGTAGTAGAGGAGCGTCGCGTCGCCGGCGAGCTGCTGGATGCCGGCCAGGCCGTCGGCGTCGGCGTTGAACCCCGCCTTGATCAGCCGGAGCGATAGCGGGCTCATCTGGAGGATCCGCCGGCACACCGCCACGGTCTCTTCCTCCAGCTGCTCCAGCGGCACCACCCGGTTCACCAGCCCCCACTCCAGCGCCGTCTGCGCGTCGTACTGCTCGCACAGGAACCAGACCTCCTTGGCCCGCTTCACCCCGATGGTCCGGGCCAGGAGCCCGGTCCCGTAGCCAGCGTCGAACGATCCCACCTTGGGCCCTGTCTGGCCGAACCTCGCGTTGTCCGCGGCGATGGTCAGGTCGCACACCAGGTGCAGCACGTGGCCGCCCCCGATGGCGTACCCGGCGACCATGGCGATCACCGGCTTGGGGAGCCGCCGGATCTGGACCTGGAGGTCGAGGACGTTCAGGCGCCCCGTCCCCTCCTCGTCCCTATACCCGTCCTCCCCCCGGACCCGCTGGTCGCCGCCCGAGCAGAACGCCTCCGGCCCCTGGCCGGTCAAGACGATCACGCCGATCCCCGGGTCGTCCCGAGCCAGGTCGAAGGCGTGCGAGAGCTCGAACAGCGTGATTGGCCGGAACGCGTTGCGAACCTCGGGCCGGTCGATCGTGATCTTGGCGATGCCCTGGGCGGTCTCGTACCGGATGTCTCGGTAGGTGGTTCCCGACGATTGCCACTCCATTCGACCGATCACTCCTAGAGCGTGCACTCGAACGGTTCAGGCTAGCCTATCTCACATGCCCCCAGGCGCGAGCGCCGGCCTTCGGACCGAGGACGTCGTGGCCGTCACGCTCCCCCCGGGCCCAGAGTGGATCCGGATCGTGGCGGATGTGTGGGACGCCGGGGCGGCGCTGCTCCCCGTGGACCACCGTCTCCCTCAACCGGAGATCCGGACCCTCCTCGACCGGGCCTCCCCCACCGTCGTCCACGACGCGGAGGGTTGGACGCGGCTTCCGGCCGGCGTGCCGGCCGGGATCAAGGTCGCGCTGGTCGTCCACACC
>JBOGVI010000068.1:0-4553 GCA_050692695.1 Actinomycetota bacterium | reverse complement strand
CCTACTTCTTCTTCCCGCCCGCGCAGCAGCTCACCGAGGACGCGCACGAGCGACTGGCCAGCATCAGCCGGCACACCGCGCTCGGGAGCGGGTTCCACATCGCCCTTCGCGACCTCGAGATCCGCGGTGCCGGGAACCTCCTCGGGGCCGAGCAACACGGTCACATCGTCGCGGTGGGGTTCGACACGTACGCCCGGCTGCTCCAGGAGGCGGTGGCCGACGTGAAGGGCGAGCCGCCCCCGCAGGAGCGAGAGGTCCGCATCGACCTTCCGGTGAGGGCGTTCATTCCGGTGGGGTGGGTGGGCCAGGAGGCCCTTCGCCTCGAGCTGTATCGCCGGATCGCCACGGCCGGAAATCACGAACGCCTGGAAGAGATCCGGGTGGAGGCCACCGACCGGTTCGGCCGGCTCCCGTCGGAGGTCGAGACGCTCTTCGCGGTGGCGTCGCTTCGGATCACCTGCCTTCGGCTCGGCGTGGAGGAGATCACCACGTACCGCGACCACGTCCGGGCGAAGCCGGTCGCGCTCTTCGACGCGCAGGCCCTGGGGCTGGCGGATCGGCTCCCGGAGGGCAGGTACCACGCCGCCACGTCGACCCTCAACCTCTCGCCCGGGCGGGTGGGCGGCAACGAGCTCCCCGGGTGGGTGGAGCGGGCCCTGCTCGCGGCCACCGGTTCCGAACTCCCCTCTGTTACGATCGCCGGCTGATGCCCCGCCCCCCCAAGCCTCTCGTCGTCCTCACGCTCGTCGCCGCGCTCGCGGTGTCCGCGTGCAGCGCGGGCCCGCCGCCCGCCGCCGAGGTCGGCGACGACCGCATCACTGACGAACAGCTGGAAGAGGGCATGGCGGTGTTCCGGTTCCTGGCCGGCCTGAACGGGCAGCCGTGCGGCCAGGTCATCGCGGGGGAGACGGAGCAGTCGGCCTGCGCACGCTTCACGCTGTCCACGATGATCCGGGAGGACCTCGTGAAGGGCTACGCGCGGGGCCGCGGGATCGCGGTCGACGATGGGCAGGTGGCGGAGACCATCGCCGAGGTGCGCTCGGCCGTCGGCATGGACCTCGAGGCGCAGCTCCAGGCGCAAGGCCTGACCGAAGAGGACCTCACGCAGATCGTCCGCCGGATCTTGCTGTTCGACGAGGTGGAGCAGGCTCTGTCGACGACGGAGTTCGGAGAGGACGAGATCCGGCAGCTGTACGAGCAGCAGCGCCAAGAGTTCACCCAGATCCACACCAGGCACATACTGCTCGAGACGGAGGCCGAGGCCGTCCGGATCGCGAACCGGGCAACATCGAAGAACTTCGCGCAGCTCGCCAAGCGGTTCTCCATCGACCCCGGGTCCGCACCGAACGGCGGCGACCTCGGGACGGTGGCGGCATCGACGTTCGACCCGGACTTCGTGGAGGGGGCACTGGCGCTGGACCTCGGCGAGATCGGTCCGCCCGTCCGGACCCGGTTCGGGTGGCACGTCATCCTGCTCGTGAGCGTCGACGTGTTGCCATTCGAGGAGGTGCGGGACCAACTCGCCGGATCGCTCCAGGCGCAGGTGTTCTCCGACTGGCTGAGGGATCAGCTCGCGGAGGTCGAGATCACCGTGAACCCGAGGTATGGGCGGTTCGACCCCGCGACCGGCGACGTGCTGCCGATCCGGAGCACGGCGACGACGCCGGCCACGCCGGCCACCGCGACGGCCACCCCCGGCTCCACGCCGTGACCGGCCCACCACCCGACGACCTGTTCGCCCACGTCCCGAGCGGCCCAGTCCCGTCCGGCGATCGCGGCGAGCGCCTGCTGGACTTGGTCCGGGTGATGTCCAGGCTCCGGCAGCCCGGCGGATGCCCGTGGGACCGGGAACAGAGCCACCGCACGCTCGCCCGGCACTTGCTGGAGGAGACCCACGAGGTGCTCGAGGCGATCGATGCCGGCGACCGGGAGCGCCTGCGCGAAGAGCTGGGCGATGTCCTGCTCCAGGTGGTCTTCCACGCACAGATGGCGGCGGAGGAGGGCGCGTGGGACGTCGACGACGTCGCTCGGGGCGTCGTGGAAAAGCTGATCCGCCGCCATCCCCACGTGTTCGGCGAGCTCGAGGTGTCCGGCGCCGACGAGGTGCTGGTGAACTGGGAGCGGCTCAAGGCCGAGGAGAAAGGCCGGAAGCACGTCGAGGACGACATCCCACCGACGCTCCCGGCCCTGTCCCGCGCGGCCAAGGTCCTCCGCCGCGCCGCTGGGTGGGGCGTCGACTGGCGCACAACGGATGGCGCGATGGGCAAGCTCCGCGAGGAGGTCGGGGAGCTGGCCGGGGCCGCGACGCCGGAGGAGGCCGAGGAGGAGCTGGGGGACGTGCTGTTCGCCGCCGTCGCCGTGGCCCGAAGGCTCGGTTCGGACCCGGAGAACGCGCTTCGCCGGTCCACCGCGAAGTTCGCCGAGCGCTACGAACGCGCGCTCGCGCAGGCCCGCGAGGAGGGCGTGGACCTCGCCGCGCTCTCCGAGGACGAGCTCTTGGCGTATCTCAAGACGATCGGCATCCCCCAGGTGGAGGAGGCCCCGCATCAGCCGGGGTCGAACGGCTAAATCCTCCTCCTCGGGACTCGTCCGGAGGCGGCCTATCCACCGATAACCCTTGTGGATGGTCCGGCGTGGCCGGTTCGAGCCAGCGACGTCGATCGAACGAGCCCAAGGGGAATCCGGCGTGACGACAGCCCAGGCCAGCGGCCCTCAGACCCACAGGCGCACCGACCCGCTGAGCCGGGAGGCGCTGTTCCGCCAGGTGGGATGCCTGGTGGGGGCGGTTCTGTTGGGGTTCTTGTCGATGGCCGCCCGCCAGGTGGGGCCGGACCGGTCCGGGGACATCCTCCAGGCCTCGGCGCTCGCCGCGCTCACCATCGGGGCGATCAACCTGGTCCCGTGGGACCGGCTCCCCGCCGTGCTGCACCGGGTGCTTCCGTTCGTCTACCTGCTCGTCGCCTTCATGACCCGGGAGGCCACCGGCGGCGCGGACTCCACCTACGTACAGCTCGCGATGCTCCCGGTGCTGTGGGTCGCCGTGTACGGGACGGCCCTCGAGCTCGGGCTCGCCATGGCCGGCATGGCCCTGGTCCTGGCCATCCCGATGTTCTCGCCGGCCACCGCCGACGACTGGGTCCGGGTCACCGCCATCACCTCGATCGGCGGCTCGATCGGCTTCGTGTTGAACCGGTTCTTCACCCAGCTCCGGAGCCAGACCAATCGGCTTCGCCTCCTGGCCGGCACCGACCCCCTTACGGGTGCCGCCAACCGGCGGGCCTGGGACGAGGAGCTCGTTCGGGCCCTGACCTGGGCGGGGCACGAGCGCATGCCGGTCACCGTGGCACTCCTCGACCTCGACGACTTCAAGGCCTACAACGACCGCCGCGGCCACCAGGCGGGGGATCTGCTCTTGAAGGAGGTGTCGGCGGCGTGGCAGGCCATACTTCGGGCCAGCGACCTGCTCGGCAGGATCGGCGGGGACGAGTTCGCCGTGCTGCTCCCGGGGTGCTCGCTTGAGACGGGGGCAGCCATCGCCGAGCGGCTGAAGGGCGCGGTCCCCTCGGCCCGCTGCTCGATCGGCCTGGCCGAGTGGGACGGGCGCGAGAGCGATCACGGGCTCCTGGCCCGAGCCGATGCGGCCTTGTACGAGGCCAAGGAGCGCGGACGTGGCCGGGTCGTGTTCGTGAACGACACCGCGGCGGCGGGCGACGGGTCGGACGCCGCCTAGCCTCCCAGCGCCACCGAAGTCCGGTTTCCGCCTCTGGGGCGCTCTACAATCGTCCCCCCATGCCTGCCGTCGTCTCCCTGGCTGCCCGCGAGATCCTCGATTCCCGTGGAAATCCCACGGTTGAGGTGGACGTCATGCTGGACGACGGGACCGCGGGCCGCGCGGCCGTCCCCTCCGGTGCATCGACGGGGGAGCACGAGGCCCTTGAGCTTCGGGACGGCGACCCCAACCGGTTCGGAGGCAAGGGCGTGCTGCGGGCGGTGGACAAGGTCGTGGCCGCGATCGGCCCGGCCATCATCGGGCTGGACGCCCTGGACCAGCGGGGGCTGGATGCGCGCCTCATCGACCTCGACGGGACCGCCGACAAGTCCAACCTCGGGGCCAACGCGCTGCTCGGCGTGTCGCTCGCGACGGCCCATGCCGCAGCCGCCGTCCTCGGCCTCCCGTTGTACCGCTATCTCGGCGGGCCCGGCGCGCATCTGCTGCCGCTGCCCCTGATGAACGTGATCAACGGCGGCGTCCACGCCGACAACGAGCTCGAGCTCCAGGAGTTCATGCTGGCCCCTGTGGGCGCGGCGTCGTTCTCAGAGGCCCTCCGGTGGTGCGCAGAGATCTTCCATGCCCTGCGAGGTCTGCTGAAGGAGAAGGGGCTGGCCACCGGGGTAGGCGACGAGGGTGGGTTCGCCCCGCAGATCGGGACGGCCTCCGAGGCCCTGGAGTTCATGGTCCGGGCCATCGAGACGGCCGGTCTGGAGCCCGGGGACGAAGTCGGCCTGGCCATGGACCCGGCCGCCTCCGAGATCTACCGGGACGGCCGGTACCG
>JBOGVI010000067.1:0-17671 GCA_050692695.1 Actinomycetota bacterium | reverse complement strand
CAGCGCGCGCCTGGCACTCGCGATGCTCGTGGTCGCGGCCCTGGCCGCCTGCCGCCCCGCCCAAGCGGAGGACCGGATGCGAACGGTGGAGGTCACGATCCACTACTCGCGGTTCACTCCCTCCGCGTTGACGTTCGACCCCGGCACGACCGTCCGATTCGAGATCCGCAACACCGACCCAATCGATCACGAGTTCATCCTGGGCGACGAGGACGTCCAAGCCGTTCACGAGCGCGGGACGGAGGCACACCACGGCGCTCGCCCTGGCGAGATCTCGGTCCCCGCCGGCACGACGCGGGTCACGACCTACACGTTCACCGAGACGGGCAGGCTGATCTTCGGGTGCCACCTGCCCGGACACTACGCCTACGGGATGCGCGGATCGGTGACGGTGGCCTGAGCCCGCAAGACAGCTCGGTCGGCCTTGTCAGGGGCCGGACGAACGTGACAGAGTCGGCTTTGCTCCGGCACAGAGGGAGGTTCGCATGGCCCCCCCGATGACCCTCAGGAACGGGCCTCGCCGCCGCTGGCGCATCGCCGCCGCCTTCCTTGTGTTCCCGGTCGTGATGGGTTTCCCGTCGGCGGCGCGGGGGAGCGCACCTTCGGTAGCCGAGCGCCGGTTCACCGTGATGACCTACAACCTGTACCTCGGCGCGGACCTCGGGCCGCTCTTTGTGGCACCGCCCGGGCCCGGCCTGGTCGCCGCGGCCGCGGCCGTGTACGCGCAGATGGTGGGCACCAACTTCCCGGAGCGGGCCGAGGTCATCGCCCGCGAGGTCGCCGAGGAGTCGCCGGCCATGGTCGGCCTCCAGGAGGTCGCGCTGTGGCAGACGGCCCCCCTGTCGGACCCCACACAGCTCCAGCCGACGTACGACTTCCTGGCCACCCTGCTGGGCGAGCTCGAGGAGCGGGGCGCGCGCTACGAGCCGGTGGCGACGAACGCCAACTTCGGGGGCGCCCTCCCCATCAGCGCCACCACCCTGGCAAGCTTCACCGACCGGGACGTGATCCTCGCCCGGTCCGACCTCCCGACCTCCGATCTAAAAGTGTCGAATCCCACGTCGCATACCTTCCTGGCCAAGCTTCCCCTCGCGATCGGCGGAGTGGCGATCGAGGTGCCCCGCGGATGGTCGAGCGTGGACGTGAAGTTCCGCGGCAAGTCCTACCGGTTCGTCAACACGCACCTCGAGGCGTTCAGCCCCTTGATCCGCAAGCTCCAGGCCCAGGAGCTCGTCGCGTGGATGTCCGGGTCACCCCTGCCCGTGGTCCTGGCCGGTGACCTGAATACCCTGCGGGGCGATCTGGCCGACGCGTACGGGATCTTCCTCGCCGCGGGGTTCGTCGACGCCTGGGTTGAGACCATGCCCGGTGACCCCGGTCACACCGCGGGGCAGGCCGCGAACCTGCTGAACTTCCCGTCGCTCCTCGACCACACCGTCGACTACGTGATGCACAACGAGCACCCGTTCGTCGATGGGGTGACCGGGAGCGGGGAGATCATCGGCGAGGAGATGGCCGACCGAACCCTCTCCGGCCTGTGGCCGTCCGACCACGCCGGAGTCGCCGTCACGCAAAGCATCGGGATGCCTTAGCCGGAGGCCGTACGGGGTCCATGCGCAAGCCGCGCCCACATGCGGGCACGGTGACCGTGGCCCGACCCGAAGGCCGGGGGGTGGCCGCCGACTAGCCGACCGGTGCGAGCCTCATGACGACGCCGCCGGTCCCGAACGGAGTGCCGCTGATGTTTCCGAGGACGTACAACTCGCCCAACGCGTCCCGCCCGAAGCCGAGCACGGCGAGGCCGATGCCCTCCGTGCCCTGCTGGTTCTGGAGCCCGAGCCCGCCCTGCCCGGGCAGGTGGAGCTCGTTGATCTTGCGGAGCCCCGTCATCGGTGCCTTCTGGAGCACGAACAGACGCCCGTTGTCGTTCGGGCCCGATGGGAACCGGAACAGCCGGGCGAAGTCGCCGAAGACGTAGCGGCCGGCGAGCCGAGGGATCCTGCTCCCCCGGTAGACGAAGCCGCCCACGACGGCGTGACCCTCGTGATGGGTGTCGTATTGCGCGATCGGGTCGATGACGCCCGGAGGCACGAGGCCGTTGTCTTCCGCGCTTGCGAAGCCTGCCCCCGCGCCGTTGTTGAAGAAGAACAGGGTGCCCTCCTTCGTCGCCCAGCCGTGGTTCCCGCCCTTGACGACGAGGTCCACCTCCTCGATGTCGTTTTGGCCTGCGTCCCCAACGAACAGGTCGCCCGTGACGGGGTCGAAAGAGAAGCGGTACGGGTTCCGGAAGCCGAAGGCGAAGATCTCAGAAACGGCGCCGGCGGTGCCGACGAAGGGGTTGTCGGCGGGGATCCCGTACTGCCCGTTGGCCGAGTTGGAGCCGTCCACGTCGATGCGGTGGATCTTCCCGAGTGGGTTCGTCAGGACCTGGGCGTTGCCGATCGGTCCGACGTGCCCGACGCCCTGGTCGTCGGCCTCGCCGCCGTCGCCCATCGAGATGTAGAGCATCCCATCCGGCCCGAACGCGAGATCGCCGCCGTCGTGATTGAACGCCGGCCAGTCGACCCGAACCAGCTCGCGCCGGGTCGTGGGATCGACCACCGATGCCGGGTCATCGGGATCCGGGACGCGCCACTCGGCGACGACGTTCTGGTGGTCCGGCGGAGTTCCAGGAGGGAGCGTCGTGGGGAAGGTCGGCGGCCCCGCGACCGGCTCCGAGGTGTACGTGTAGAGCCTGCCGTTCGTCGAGTAGTCCGGGTGGAAGGCCAGGCCGAGGAGGCCGCGCTCGTCGAAGGTGCCCGGGCCGAGGAAGCCGAGCGGGACGATCCTGGATCGCGCGTCGAGGAAGACGCTCTTCGCGCCGGTCTCCAAGCCGATCGTCCAGACCACGCCGGGCTGGTCCACGACGTACAGGCGGCTCGGCTGACCCGGTGCGACGACACCTTTGAGCGGAGCGGTCAGCCCCGTCGCCACCGTCTCAAGCACGATCCGAGGCCCGCCCGGCTCGATCGGCGCGAAGATGGTGTCGTCGAACGGGTTGTCGGGTGGGTGGGCTACGGCGCCCGGCGCAGAGATGACGGCCAGGACCAACAAGCCGGTCGCCGCGAAGAGCAGCCAAGCATTCTTGACAACCGTGAGCTTCATAACCGCCCCCTTCCCCTCACGCCGCCCTTGCGTCGCTGCGCAGAGCCGAAAGGAATACGGGTCGGAGTGATCAGCAGATTGGGTCCCTGGGTCATCCCACGCACCGATGGCACCAGGGACAGCCAGAGGCCGTCTATCGTGGAGATCGTTGGAGGAGGAGGGCCAGGTGCGGATCCGCTGGAGGGACGAGGACCCGGGGCTTCCTATCAAGTTCGGGCCCTGCTCGAACGCCGAGTACGACCCGGAGCCGCTCTCGCCCTTCCTGACCGAGGTTGTCCGACGCGCTGGGGAGGCCTGCGACGAGAACGCGCGCCGAACGGGGGTGACCCGCCGGGAGTTCCTCCTTTCGGCCTGCGGCGCGGCCACGACGCTCCTCGTCCTCGACGCCTGCACCCGGGAGACGGTCCGGCAAAGGACCGGGTCGCCGAGGTCCACGCCCGGCGGCGGCTACTCGATCCCCCCGGAGGCGACGATGGAGCCCGACGCGGCCCACGAGGTGGTGGGGGGCGACGAGTTCGTCTTCGACATCCAGGGGCACCTGCTGGAGTACGACCTGAACCCCGTCCTGAACGGCCAGGACTTCTGGACCCGGTTCCCCCAGCAGTACTGCGGGGAGGACGACCCGAGGGTCTGCTACTCGATCGACCACTTCCTGGAGCTCATGTTCCTGCGAAGCGACACCACCATGCTCGTGCTCTCGGCCCTGCCCATCTACCCGGAGGGCAGTCCCATGTCGCACGACATCATGGACGAGACCCGGGGGGTGGTCGAGGCCCTGTGCCGCGACGAGCGCGTCCTGCTCCACGCGCAGGCCCTGCCCAACGTCGGCCCGCTCCGGGCGAACCTCGAGGCCATGGAGGACGTCGTCCGCACGTACCCCATCGCGGCGTGGAAGACCTTCACGCACTTCCCCGACCTGTACGAGGGAGGGAACCGGGCCTGGTGGCTGGACGACCACGAGCCCGGCATCCCGCAGGTGGGCGAGGCCTTCATCCAGAAGTGCGTGGAGCTCGGGGTCCCGACGATCTGCAACCACAAGGGGTTCTCGGGGGGAAGCCGGTTCGGCAGTCCCATGGACGTCGGCCCCGCGGCGAGGAAGCATCCGGAAGCCAGGTTCGTCATCTACCACTCGGGCTTCGAGGCCCGCGTCCCGGAGGTGCCGTACTCGAAGGCGACCACGCACATCGGGATCAACCGGCTGATCGCGTCGATGAAGAAGGCCGGCATCGGCCCCAACGGGAACGTGTACGCCGAGCTCGGCTCGACTTGGTGGTACGCGATGCGCTCGCCGACGCAGGCGGCCCACGTCCTTGGCAAGCTGCTCAAGTACGTCGGTGAGGACAACGTCCTGTGGGGAACCGACTGCCTGTTCTACGGCTCGCCGCAGGACCAGATCCAGGCGCTCCGCTCCTTCCACATCAGCGAGGAGTTCCAGGAGCGGTACGGCTACCCGAAGCTCACGAAGGAGATCAAGGCTAAGATCCTGGGGCTGAACGGCGCCAGGCTCTACGGCGTGGACCCCATCACGGCGAAGTGCGAGTTCACCCGCCGGGAGCTGGAGGAGATCCGGAAGCACCTCCCTGGGAAGAACCGGACCCTCGGCCCCTCCACGGTCACTGAGGCAAACGCCTTCCGGGCCCACCACAGGGGATGGCCGTAGGTGCGCCGGGATCGTGTGGGGAGTGCGGCATCAGCCGACCTTTCTTGTGGTCTTGATTGATCGGTGCGCGAACCACAGCGGCGAGGTGCGCACGATGCCCTTGCGGGTTGGGATTGATCGACGTCGTGGTGGCGATGTATGATCTGTACATCATGAGACGAACCCAGATCTACCTTGAGGAGGAGCAAGACGAGAAGCTCGTCAAGCGAGCCTTGTCCTTGGGGGTTACCAAGTCAACGATCATCCGTCAGGCCATCGACGCGTTCCTGGATCGCCCCGCTGATGAGGCTGCCCGCCTGGCGAGGTTCCGAGCCGCGTTGGACAAGGTCGCGGAGCGGCCCGCTGCACTCCCAGATGGCCGGACCTACGTGGAGACCGTGCGGGCCGCCGACATCCGCCGACAACAGGAGCTCGAGGCACGCCGTCGGTGAGCGTGCTGTTCGACACGTCGATCGTTATCGACCTGCTGCGTGCGCTCCCGGCAGCCCTCGGGTACGCGAGGTCCCTCGACGATCCTCCCACGTGCTCGGAGGTCACCCGAGTCGAGGTGCTCCGCGGTCTTCGCAGTCCCGAGCGGAGAACGGCCGATCGGCTCTTCGACTCGTTCCATTGGGCGACCGTGGATGAGCCGATCGCCAGACGGGCGGGCGAGATGGGCCGGACCTGGAGGCGCAGCCATCCCGGCATCGCCACCGCCGACCTGATCATCGCCGCCACGGCCGAGGAGCTGGATCTGCAGCTTGCGACGCTGAACACGAAGCACTTTCCGATGTTCCGTAGATTGAGTCCCCCCTACATGTAGGCGCACGGGTCGAGCATCGATCAGACCGTGGCGACAAACGGCCTCGCCACGATGGTCATGGTCCAGACCAATCGGTGTGCGAACGGCCCAGGATTAACCGCGCCCAAGACTCGGGTTGCCTGGGTGCCAAGCGGACGCTGTCATCCCGGCCCCGCGTTCTTGAAGGCGTACCTCCGCTCGTCCCGTTCTTCCCGCACCATCGAGGGGAACACCATGTGGCCTTCCTGTCGCCCAACCGCATCGGGACGCGAACGTTGGACGGCGGTCTAGGGCGTCCGTCTCGAGTGCCGAGCATCATGAGGGGACGTTCGCTGCGTTTCGTCCGTCTACTGATGGTACGGTCCACGAACGGGAGGAGGGACCGATGGGCCGAAGGACGTTGGCGATGGCGGTCGCTCTCTCTGCTCTGGTGGTCTTCACGACTGGGTGGGTACGCGAATCCGCCCTGGCCGTGCCCACCTGCTTCGGGCGCCCAGCGACGATCGTGGTGCCCACCCTCGCGAATGAGAACCGCGAGATCACCGGCACGAATGGCGACGACGTGATCGTTGGCGGCGCGGGAGACGACATCATCTTCGGCGGTGGGGGAGACGACCGGATCTGCGCCCGTCGGGGCCGCGATGTCGTGTACGGGTGGGAAGGGAACGACCACCTGTCCGGTGCTCGCGGAGGGGACCGCCTGTACGCCGAAATGGGGAACGATGTCCTCGGCGGCGGAGCTGGGCGGGACGTTCTCGCCGGAGGCTTGGGCCGGGATCTCATGCGGGGTGGGCCCGGCACCGACACCGCCGATTTCAGCCAGGACAACCTGGAGGGGCCGATAATCGTCGATCTCGGAGCCGGTACGGCGACGGGTGCCAGCGGCGCCGATGTCTTGGCCCCGGGCACGATCGAGAACGTGCAGATGAACTGCAGCGCCGAGCAAGACGATGTCCTGATCGGCGACGGTCGCCCCAACCGCCTCGACGGCGGGTCAGGGGCCGACCTGATCCGAGGGAATGGCGGCACCGATGCGCTCTACGGCGGCAACCCCTTCCAGGACACGGGGGACGCGATCTGCACCCTTGACGACGGCCCTGACCAGCTCTTCGGAGGACCCGATGACGATCGCTTGTACGGTCAGATCAACGACGATGTCCTCGACGGCGAGGAGGGACCGACGAACTCGACGGAGGGCTGGGGACGGACGCCTGCCGTAATGGCGAGTCACTGGTCGCTTGCGAAACGTAGGGGCATCCAATCCTGTCGCCGCGGCTGACAGGGTCAAGGTCGATCGAGGTCGTGGAGGTGAGCGGATTTGAACCGCCGACCCCTGCCGTGCGAAGGCAGTGCTCTACCGGACTGAGCTACACCCCCGTGCCTGGCCAGCCTAGCAAAGCCCAACCCCCCTATTGGCCAAGGATGTCCTTGGCGTGGCGGTCGAGCGCGTCTCGGAGCTGGCGCTGCACGATGGCGATGGACAGGTCGCCCCGGGTCTTCTCGATCAGACTCCGGGCCACGTCTGTCGTTCGCCGGAGGTTCATCGTGATGGCATCGGGATAATCCATTGACACCAGCACGTAGTACATGTCGTCCATGGCCGACAGGATGGCCTCTCCTCGATCCACGTGCCCGTGGCGGAGCAGGTCCAAGATGTGCCGGCGGGCCTCCCCGATGGCTTCGGCCATGCCGTTCAGGTACGGGGCGTCCTCCACCCCCAGCTCCTCCGGGGTCGGTAGTGGTCCGGCCCCGGCCACCACGGCCTCGGTGATGCGGGCCTCCGCGTACTCCTTCTGCGCATCCTGGAGGTAGCCCGCGAACCGGATGTCCGGGTGGTCACGCACTGCCCCTAGTCCATCTTCGATCGCCGCCTTGGCCTGATCCATCAGGCGGTGGGCCTCGTCCCACTCCTCGCGGTGGAGGGCCCGGATGGCGTTCGCACATGCGCGGATGGCGCGGCGCGCGGCGGGGAGGGCCCGTTCCCGCGCCTCCATCGTTTCGTCGAACCGACGACGCAAGCCGTCCGAGATCTCGTCGAGGTTCACGGCGGTCGTCCGGCTAGACGCCGGCCACGCCGACCTCGCCGGCCGGCCGGACCACGATGTTCGACAGATCATCCTCGCCCAGCACGCCGAGGCCGTTGAAGGCGGGTCGGGCCACACGTCCTTCGGACACGTATCGCTCCCGGACCGGGCGGGGCCGATCCGGGGGGTTCGCCTGTCGAGCCATCAGACGCGCCCGATCCGAGCCCTGCTGCTTCATCGCGAGCAGCAACCACACGTACGCCCCGAGCAGGACGAGCAGCAGGACCGTCGCGGACCAGACGGGGCGGAGCGGCGGCACCAGGCCCATCAAGAAGGTGATCCCGATGCTCTCGAGGAGGATCTCGAAGACCTGGCGCCTTCGGTCCCGGCCTCTGGCCTCGGCACGGGCGGTGGGACCGATGAACGCCGTCCCCTTGCGAGGGGTGATGATCCAGCGCCCTGGTCCCTGGGTCCCCGTCTCTGCCAAGCGCCCCATCTTTCGCTCGAAGTCCTCCACGCCCCCCCGGAGCGAGCGCATCCGCCGGCTCGAAGGCAGAAGGAAGGCGGCCCATATGATGCCCAGCGCCACCACGATCAGCCAACTCACACGCCCGGCCTCCTGTCTGCGGCTTCCCCGGTCCGCCACAACATGTGGGCTGGAATGCAACGCTAGCACCCACATGTGGGGTGCTCAATCACATCGTTGTAATTCAAATGGACAGGGCGCGGTTGAGGGTCAGGGGGCGCGGTAGGGGCCGCTCTTGCCGCCCCGCTTCTCCAGCAGGCGCAGGCCGTCGATGCGGGTAGCTCGATCGAAGGCCTTGGCGGTGTCGTACAGGCTGAGCGCGGCGATGGCCGCGGCAGTGAGAGCCTCCATCTCCACCCCGGTCCGGTCCTTCGCGTGGACGGTGGCTTGCACCCGGATGCGGCCGGTGGCTTGGTCCGGGTCCACCATCACTTCTGCGCCGGTCACCGCGATGGGGTGGCAGAACGGCAAGAGATCGGGCGTCCGCTTCACGCCCATGATGCCGGCCACCCGGGCCGCCTCGATTGGGTTCCCCTTCGGTATGCCCGCAACGAGCCGCGCGCAGGCCTCCGTCGTCATCGTCACGACGCACTCGGCCGTGGCCTCGCGGTCGGTGACCTCCTTCGCGCCAACCTCAACGATCCGCGCCGCGTCACCGCGGGCCATCAGTCCTCCATCGTGCGGAACAGCATCACGGTGACCTCGCTCCCCACCGGCGCCTTCTCCACCCCGGTGGGCACGATGGCCAGGCCGTTGGCCCTGGCCACGGTGCCGATGAGGTTCGAGCCGCGCCCGCCGGTCGGCGTGGCGATGTAGCCGCCGTCTTCCCGCCGGACCAGGACCCGCGCGAACTGGGTCTTGCCCTTTGGCCCCGAGACGTCGGCCGCGAGCCGCGCCGTGACCTCGGGGCGGTACAGGTTCGTACGGCCCAACATCTTCATCACGGCGGGCCGGATGAACACCTCGAACGAGACGAATACGCTCACGGGGTTCCCGGGAAGCCCGAAAAACGGCTTGCCCTCGATGTGACCAAAGCCCTGCGGCATGCCGGGCTGCATGGCGACCCGGAAGAACTCCACGTCACCCCGGCGGAGGAACGCCGCCTTCACCACGTCCCGGTCCCCCACCGAGACCCCGCCCGAGGACACGAACGCGTCGGCCTGGACCAGGTGGTTCAGCACCCTCTGCCGGAATCCCTCGACATCGTCACGGACGATGCCCGCGAGGACCGGCGCCGCGCCGGCCTCGCGGAGCGCGCCGAACAGCAGGTAGGCGTTGGAGTCCCGGACCTGCCCGTACCCGCCCCGCTGCGACGGGGGGATCAGCTCGTCACCGGTGGAGAGCACCACGACCCGGGGGCGCGGATGCACCAACGGGTGGGAGAACCCCGCGGTGGCCAGCAGCCCGAGCTCGGGTGCGCCGAGCCGGCGGCCCCGAGGGACCAGCACGTCCCCTGACCTCACGTCCTCGCCGGTGGGACGGACGTGTTTCCCCTCGGGCGAGGGGGCCAGGATCCAGACGATGTCGCCGGCCGTCTCGCAGTTCTCGATGGGGACGATGGTGTCGGACCCGGCCGGGACGGGCGCGCCGGTGGCGATCCGCACGGCCTCGCCGCCGCCCACCGTGACCTCGGGGCGTTTCCCGATGTGGGCCCGCCCCACGAACCGGAGCTCGACGGGCGAGTCCGGCGTCGCGCCGGCCACGTCGCTCGCCCGCACCGCGAACCCGTCCATCGCAGACGAGGGAAAGTCCGGGACGTCGGCGGCGGCCACGGCATCCTCGGCCAGCACGCACCCATGGGCCTCCTGGAGGGGGAGCTGGAGCGTCGCGAGCGGCGAGATCTGGGAGAGGACCTTGGCCCTGGCCTCCCCGACCGGGAGCAGGCCCTCGCCGCTGTCGTGATCGTGGACGTGCCGCGCCCGCGTGGCCATCTCGGGCAGTCTACCCACCGGGCCGAACCGGGACCGGCCTAAAGGATCTTCTTGCGTTGCACCAGGTCGGCGAGGTACTCGCGAAGCCCCTCGCCCACGTCGTCCCGGTCCACGGCAAGTTCGACGGTGGCCTTCAGGTAGTCCAGCTTGTTCCCCACGTCGAACCGGCCGTCATCGAAGACGTACGCGTAGACCGCCTGCTCTTGGCCCAGGAGGTTGATGGCATCGGTGAGCTGGACCTCACCGCCCTTGCCCGGCGCGATCGAGCGGAGGGAGTCGAAGATCTCCGGCGTGAGGATGTACCGGCCGATGGCGGCCAGGTTCGATGGCGCCTCGTCCGGGGCCGGCTTCTCCACGATCGACACGATGCGGGCCAGTCGCTCCTCGATGAACTCCGGCTGGATCGCGCCGTACAAGCCGATCTCGCTTCGGGGCACCTCCTGGACGGCGATGACGCTCCGGCCGTAGCGCTCGTGGACCTTCAGCATCTCCTGGAGGAGCGGGGTCCGCTCGGAGATGATGTCGTCGCCGAGGAGCACGGCAAACGGCTCGCCGGCGACGTGGTCCTCCGCCACCAGGACGGCATGGCCGAGGCCAAGCGGGTCGCGCTGGCGGATGTAATGGATCATGGCCATCTCGGAGATCTCGCGGACCTCCTTCAGCTCGTCGAACTTCCCCTTCGTTTCCAGGAAGTGCTCGAGCTCGAAGGATCGGTCGAAATGGTCCTCGATGGAACGCTTGCCGCGTCCGGTGATGATGAGGATGTCGGATACGCCAGCCCGGACGGCCTCCTCGACCACGTACTGGATGGCAGGCTTGTCGACGATCGGAAGCATCTCCTTTGGCTGGGCCTTGGTCGCCGGGAGGAAGCGGGTCCCGAGGCCAGCTGCGGGGATGACGGCCTTCCTGACCTTCATGCGAGCTCCCCGGTCTCGGAGTGGGCACCGGAGTGTACTCCGAAGCCGCCTGCCGCTACTAGTCGCCCGATGTGTCTAATCGCGCGGTGGCGTTCCGCAGGTCCCTGCTACCAGGGCGTAACGGAGCTCCGCTAGAATCGATCCGTCATGCCGACCTACGAGTACGCCTGCACGCAGTGCGGACAGCACGTCGAGGTGTTCCAGCGGCTTTCCGAGTCGGCCCTTTCGACGTGCGGCGTCTGCGGCGGGCCGCTTCGCAAAGTGTTCCACCCCGCCGGCATCGTGTTCAAGGGGTCGGGGTTCTACGCGACGGACAGCCGCGCCAAGCCGAGGACGAAGACGCCCTCGGAACCGAAGGGCGAGTCGACGCCGACCTCGGAGCTGAAGAGCGAGTCGACGCCGACCTCGGAGCCGAAGGGCGAGTCTAGGCCGACCGGCGAGAAGGCCGGCACCGGGAGCCCCGCCGGCACCGGCAGCGCCAAGGAGAAGAGCGCCTGAGCACGGCCGAGATCGGGGTCTTCGGAGGGTCGGGCTTCTACTCGCTCCCCGAGGCAAGCGAGACCGTGGATGTGGACACCCCCTTCGGGAAGCCCTCGTCCCCGCCGGTGCTGGGCGACCTCGGCGGGCGCCGGGTCGCGTTCATCCCCCGCCACGGCGTGAAGCACGAGTTTCCGCCGCACCGGATCAATTACCGGGCGAACCTGTGGGCGATGAAGGAGCTCGGGGTGCAGCGGGTTTGGGGACCGTGCGCCGCCGGCTCACTCCAGGTGGGCGTGCAGATCGGCGACTTCGTAGTGTGCGACCAGATCGTGGATCGGACCCGGTCCCGGCCGCACACGTTCTACGAAGGGCCCGATACCACCCACATCACGTTCGCCGATCCATATTGCCCGACGATGCGGGAGTTCGCGGTGAAGAAGGGCACCGAGCTCGGCATCTCGATGCACGACGGCGGGACGATGGTCGTGATCGAGGGGCCCCGGTTTTCCACGCGCGCCGAGTCCGCGTGGTTCAACCAAATGGGGTGGCACACGCTGAATATGACCGGATACCCGGAAGCGCTCCTCGCCCGGGAGCTCGAGATCTGCTACGCGAACATCTCGCTGATCACCGACTACGACGTCGGCGTCCCGGGCGTCCCGGCGGTCACTCACGAGGCCGTGATCGAGGCGTTCGGCCGGAACAACGCCAGGCTCAGAGAGCTGTTGTTCGCGCTGATCCCAGCCCTGCCCGCGGAGCGGGATTGCCTGTGCGCCACCGCCCTGAAGGGCGCCCGGTTCGAGTCCTAGGGACGCGGGTACGATGGGGACATGGCCGCCGAACCCATACTCGTCACCGTCGAGCTTCGATTCAAGACCTCGGAGGACCCGCAACAGCTCGGGGATCGTATCCGCGAATCCGTAGGCATGATCGTGGGCCAGGCCGCCCTCGAGGAGTTCCGGGTCCGGGTGCTGCCCCTCGAGGAGAAGAAGCCCCGCAGCGTGTGACCCACCTCACTGCACGGGGCCGGCGCGCGAGCTAGCTTCGGATTCATCTCCTCCCCCATGGTCGCTCCTGGGAGGTGTCGCCCGTGTTCCGGCGGCGATGGTCGCCCGCGTCGAAGGCTTTCGCGCTGCTCGCGGTGGCCGCCGGCGTCGGCGCGTACGGGCTGGTCCGGGGCTACGCGGCCAGGCTGGAGGCCTTCCGGCCGGTCGTAGGCACGCCCACGCCGGTTGTGATGGCCGCGGGGCACATCGAACGCGGCACGGTCCTGACCGAGTCGCTGGTCCGGGTGGCGGAGATGCCGTCGGCCTTCGCGCCGCCCGGAGCCCTCCGGTCCATCGAGCAGGCGGTGGGCCAGACCGCGGCGACCGACCTTGCCGAGGGCGAGGCGGTCACGCGCACCCGCGTGGGCGGGGGCGAGGCCGGACCGGTGGCGTCGTTGGTGCCGTCGGGGCTGCGGGCGTTCCCTGTGGAAGCGGGAGTGCCGCCCGGGTCGGTTCGGCCGGGGGACCGGGTCGACGTGTTCGCCACCTTCGGCGGGCCCAACCCACACACGGAGACGGTGGCTCAGGGGCTCGAGGTGCTCCTCGTGCTGGACGGAGACGAGGCAGATGGCACCAGCCTCACTACGAGTGGATCGTTCCCGTCCCTGATCCTCCTGGTCGGTCCCGACGTCGCCGAGCGGTTGGCGTTCGCCACCGCATTCGCCGATTTGGCCGTGGCGATCGCCCCCGCCGAGCCGTGATCTTCAGCGACCACGCACGGCTGCGGATGCTCGAGCGCGGGATCAGCGAGGAGGAGGTCGAGGAAGCTCAGAGGAACGTCTACGCGGTCACACCCGCCAACAGACCGGACCGCGTGAACCTCTGGAGATGAAACGAGGCCGGGCGGAGGCTTAGAATGACGACGTACCGCGACAATCCCGATTCATCATCACGGTCGTCGCGCCCGTGGGAGGCTCCCGGTGAAATTCACGTACGACGACGAGGCGGATGCCGTCTACGTGTATGTGCTCGAAGGGAGCACGGTCGCGAGCTCCGAGGTCCTGGACGACGGGCGCGTGATCGACCTCGACGAAGGCGGCTATCTGATCGGAGTAGAGATCCTCGATCATCACAGCGCGGCATCCGACTCGCCGATCTGATCGAACGGTTCCAGCTCGAGAGCGTCCGGGGAAAGCTCAGGAACCTTGAGGATCGCTTCCGACCGGTCGAGCACGCCTAACAGGCGAGTCCGATCGAAACCACGGCGCGTGTAGCATGGGCGCCGTTTGCCCCACCAGGAGGAGCGCCGACGAACATCCTGCAGGCCATCGTGCTCGGTATTACGCAAGGGATCACCGAGTTCGCTCCCGTCTCGAGCTCCGGCCACCTGATCATCGTCCCGTGGCTGTTCGGCTGGAGGATCCTGGAGAACCCCGACCTCAACAAGACGTTCGACGTGGCCCTGCACATCGGCACCCTGGTCGGCGCACTCGCCTACTTCCGATACGACGTGGCCCGGTACCTCACGGCGTGGGCACGCACCATCCGACGCCGCTCGATCACCACCGTTGACGAGCGGCTGGCGTGGGCCTTGGTGGTCGGCACGATCCCCGGTGCCATCGCGGGGGCCGCGTTCGAGGGCGTGATCCAGGACATGCTCGGCCAGCCGTGGCTGATCGCGGTGATGCTCGTGGTGTTCGGCGTCGTCCTCGTGGTTGTAGACGCTGCCGCCCCCGTGCGCCAGGCGATGACGGACCTCTCGGTGAGGGACGGGCTGGTGCTGGGGGTGGCTCAGGCCGTGGCCCTCCAGCCGGGCGTGTCTCGTTCCGGGGTTACGATCACTGCCGCCCGGGCCATGGGGCTGGACCGGGAGTCGTCGGCGCGGTTCTCGTTCCTGCTGGCGCTGCCGGTCATCGCCGGGGCGGGCGTGTTCAAGGGGATCGACGTGCTCCGCACGGGCCTGCCGTCCGGGATGGCCGGGCCGTTCGCGTGGGGCATGGTGTCGTCGGCCGTCAGCGGGTTCGTGGTGATCTGGTTCCTGCTCGCGTACCTCCGCCGCCATTCGTTCGTCGCGTTCCTGGCGTATCGGATCGCGGTGGCGGTGCTCGTGTTCGCAGTGATCCTGGCGGACGTCAGGCCGGCAGCGGGTCTCTAGCTCGTCGGCAGAAGCGGCGCCACGGCGAAGCCCACGCTGAACCGCCGGCACCACACCACGGCGCTCTCGAACTTCGTCAGGTCGAGCTCGCTCGGGATCTCGTAGTTGGAGCTCCCCATGTTGCCCTTCAAACCGCCGAGGTCGACGAACTCGCCGTCGTCGTACACGTACCAGTCGTCGGAGGCCGGAGCGTCGGACAGGTAGACCCGAAGGTCGGGCCCGTTCGACGTGTCGAGGTCCTCCAGGCGGAGGAACCGCGAGCCGTCAGGGAGCTCGAGCACCAGGGCGGTTCCCGTCGAGTCGTGCTCCAGACCTCGGAACTCGCCTCGGGCCAGCGTCACCGAGGCGGTCGGCGCGCTCTCACCCCCCTGGCCCGTGCCCTGGTCGCCGGTGGCGGCTGGAGACTCGGCCGCGGGCAGTGCGGCGACGGTCGGGACCGCCTCGTCCACCCGGCGGTCGATGAACAGGTACTGGGGCCCGAACCAATAGATGGCGAAGGCGCCCAGGGCTAGCAGCATGAAGGCGAGCACCCCGAAGCGCACCGGGTGTCTGCGGATGGTCGCTCGGATCTGCATACCGGCTCCTCAGTGTTCTCGATGTCGGCTTGCGTTACTGGCACTCCGGCGTCACATGTCGGCAACTTCCTTGAGGGCATTGATCTCCCCCTCGCGAGAGCGGTCTCCCGAAGCGGGGTCCTGGCGAGCTCCTGAATCCCGTTCTCGAACGTCGCCCGTGCCTCGAACCCCAGTCGCTCGCGGCCCAGGGCCGAGGAGGCGAGGACGTGGCCCACGTGGCCCAACCGGTACTCGCCCGTAACAATGAGCCTGGGCGCAGCTGGTCCGAACGCGCCCGCGAGCGTCTCGGCCATCTGCAGGAGCGTACGCGCGGTCCGCTCACGATGTTGGACGTCCCCGTCACCGGTGGATCGGCCATCAACGCCAGCACGTTCGCGCGCGCCACGTCGTGCACGAAGTCGCGGAGCTGCCGGCCCATCCGACCGAGGACCCAGGGCAGAGCCCCGCCTCGTTCAGCACGGGAAGCACCACATCGAGCACACAGTCAGTTTCTTCGCCCGGTCCTTACGAGTTTCTTTCGAAACACGAAGCAAGGCCTGAACTCTCGGCAGGGCGGGGGTGCGGTAATGATTCCGAAAGGATTCCGGTTCACAATGACACCGTGACCGAGACACGGGTGCTCGTGGTGGACGACGAGCCCATGGTTCGGGACGTCCTGGCCAGGTATCTGGCGAAGGAGGGCTTCGCCGTGGACACCGCCGAGGACGGAGAAACGGCCCTGGCGGCGTACGAGCGGACCGGGCCCGACCTCGTTCTCCTGGACCTCATGCTCCCCCGGATCGACGGGCTGGAGGTGTTCCGCCGCATCCGGGAACGCGGTCCCGTCGCCGTGATCATGCTGACGGCAAGGGGCGCGGAGACCGACCGCGTCGTCGGCCTGGAGCTCGGGGCCGACGACTACGTGACGAAGCCGTTCTCGCCGCGCGAAGTGGTGGCCCGGGTCCGCGCCGTCCTCCGCCGCGCCGGCGTGAAGGTCACTGCGCCGCATGGGGACGTGTTGGCCTTCGGGGACCTCGAGATCGACGGGCAGCGCCGGGAGGTCCGCAATCGCGGCGAGCCTGTCCGGCTCACCCGCAAGGAGTTCGACCTCCTGTACGTCCTCGCGTCGCAGCCGGGCACGACCTTCACCCGCTCGCAGCTCCTTGAGGAGGTGTGGGACTTCGCGTGGGACGGTGACACCGCCACCGTCACGGTCCACGTCCGGAGGCTCCGCCAGAAGATCGAGGCCGACCCGTCCAACCCCACGCACCTTGTGACGGTGTGGGGAGTTGGGTACCGGTTCGAGCCATGAGGAGCTGGCGGGCGGTTGTGCTCGTCGCGGTGGTCACCGCCATCGGCGGGCTCGGCACGCTCGCGGTGGGCGCGGCCATCGGGATGGGCGGCGGCGAGCTCCTCGATCTCGCGGCCTACCTCGCGCCCGCCCTCGCAGTGACGGTGGTCGCCATCGCCGTCGGCGGGCCGCTGCTGTCGCGGGCATCGATGCGGCAGCGGTTCGGGACCGTGGCGCTCGTCGGCACGGTCGTCGGCCTGGCCAACCTGTTCGTGTTGACCCAGACGATGTTCGTCAGCGCGCATGATGCCTCCCTGGTGGGCGTGCTGCTCCTGTACTCGATCGGCGCCGGCGTGGGGTCGGCCCTGGCCGTGGCCCGCACGTCCGCTTCGGCCATCGATCGGCTGGCGCAGGCGGCGCGCGCGCTGGGCCACGGCGACCTGGAGGCCCGCGTCGGGGAGCTGAATGCCGGCCCCGAGCTTGACACGCTGGCGCACACACTCGACGAGATGGCGGAGCGGCTGAGGAAGGCCCAAGAGGGCGAGCGCCGGGTCGAAGCCGTCCGGCGAGACCTCATCACCGCGGTCTCCCACGACCTGCGGACGCCGCTCGCCAGCCTCCGCGCCATGGTCGAGGCCATCCACGATGGCGTGGTCGACGACGCACCGAGCCTTCGTCGTTACGCCACCGAGATGCGGCGGTCGGTGAACCAGCTCGTGGGCATGGTCGACGACCTGTTCGAGCTGGCGCAGCTCGACGCCGGAGCCATCGAGGCCGAGACACGGCGTGCCCGGCTGGACCAGGTCGTACGATCGGCCGTGGCGGCGGTCGAACTGCAGGCCGAGGAGAAGGGGCTGGAACTCGTGACCGACCTGAACGGCGCGGAGGACACGCCGTGCTCGCCTCGCATGGTTCGCGTGCTCCAGAACCTGCTGGCCAACGCGATCCGGCACACGCCGGCCGACGGCACCGTGCGCCTCGATGCGCGCAGGCTGCCTACCGGGATCGAGGTCGCCGTGGAGGACACCGGCGAGGGCATCCCGCCCGAGGACCTGGAGCGCGTGTTCGACCCGTTCTTCCGGGCGGACCCAGCGCGTTCGGGGGCCGGGGCCGGCCTGGGCCTGGCGCTGGCCAAGCGGATCGTGGAGACCCTCGGGGGGCGCATCGAGGCTGAGAGCGAACCGGCCCACGGCTCACGGTTCGCGGTCCTGTTGCCGCCCTA
>JBOGVI010000066.1:0-2262 GCA_050692695.1 Actinomycetota bacterium | reverse complement strand
ACCTCGCGGTGTGGGCAGGGTTTGACCATCGGGATAGCGTTCCAGCGTTGGGATGTCGTCCCGTGCGTAGGAACTCGGGTATCCGTCCACGGGGTCGTCGTAGAGGACGCAAACGATCTTCGCCATGTTCTTCCCTTCCTCTAGGTGAACCGGGGTCGCACTACTTCGCAGTCCCGCCCGCTTGCTTCGCCTTCTTGCTCTGGCGCTTCTGTTTGAGGGTCTTTGCGGGGGCCTTCTTTCTGCTCTTGCTTCCGCCCTTGTCCTTGGTGGCCATGTGGCGCCTACCCTCCAGCCCGCCTCTCGACTCATCACCGATAGTGGTCTCACCCGCCGTCCGTGGCAAGAGACCTCAAACCCTCCCGGTGCCTCGGATGAGGCACGTGCCTCCCGGCCTTGATTTCGAGCAGTAGTTCACCGACAGCCCGATGCCTCGTGGCCGAGCCCAGGTGCCGAACCGTCGACCCCGAACCCGTTGCGTCGACGAGGCTTCTATGCGTCTGAGGTCGAAGGTGTGCTCATGCGTCCAGCCGCGTCGCTCGCTTGTTCCCAGCCACGGTCGCGTGGACGATCAGTTCTTCGATGTGACAACTAGCGAGCTGGCGAATGTGTTCGCCCTCCTAGGCCAGCTTTCGACGCCCCTGACGAGCGAGGACGCCGTGGAATCGCATGCGAAGACGAATCCGTGCCTGAGGGGTAGGGTCGGGGTCGTCAGACCCGGAACGGAACGAAGCCACAAGACGCAGCGGAGGAGGGCATGAACCGTGCCCGAGAAGACTCCGACATCTCGATAATCGGCCGAGGAGCCCGCATCGAAGGGACCCTGGTATCGGTCGGGTCTCTCAGGGTTCACGGCCACCTCAAAGGCGAGATCTCAGTTAGGGGCGAGGTGGTTGTTTCTACCGACAGCGTGGTCGAGGCCAACATCGAGGCCGGGAGCATCAGGCTGGCGGGACGTATCAACGGCAACGTCACGGCCCCCGGCGCCGTCTCCCTTCCCCCTCAGAGCCGCGTAGAAGGCGATGTCCATGCCCGCAGCGTCACCGTTCAAGGGTCCGTCAAGGGCGACCTAGTGGCGGAGGACAGGGTCGAGCTCGGCCAGGAAGCATGGGTCGACGGGGACATCACGTGCAGGATCCTCGTCGTAGCTGAGGGCGCCGTGTTCTCCGGTCGCTCAATCATGGGCGAACGACCACAAGAGCCCGGGGAGTAGAAGAACCCTGAATAGCTCTTTGGCGCGGTAGAGCAGCTACCCGGCGGGTCGGGTCCAGGCACTCTCCCTCGCGCGTATCGTTCTCTCGTGCTGCCCACCGGGGTCGGCAGAGACCTCCGAGGGCGATCACCCGGGAGGCGATGAGCTGGACTTGCCATCCGCTCGAACCCGATCCGCTGGAGGGGGAGGGTGACACACGGGCCGGGCCAGGGCGGCGACCGCGTAGGATGGGCGCGGACGGAGAAAGGGGCCCGAGATGGCCGCAGAGCGACGTGCCTGCGCCGTGTGGGAGGGGACGCTGCTCGAGGGGCAGCGGCGCCTCTCCACCGAGAGCACCCCCCGGTCCTCTCCAACCAGTCGGTCACGTGGGCCTCGCGGACCGAGGATCCCGGAGTGCGGACCAGCCCGGAGGAGCTCTTGGCCGCCGCTCACGCCGCGTGCTACGCCATGGCCCTCTCGGCCGCACTGGCCCGCAGGAAAACGCCGGCGGAGCGGCTGGAGGTCACGGCCACGTGCGCGTTCGAAAAGATCGGGAAGGCTGGTGACGACAATACACCTGCACGTCCGGGGACGGGTCCCGGGTCTTGACCGAGCCGCGTTCGAGGAGGTGGCCCGGGCCGGCGAGGAGGGCTGCCCTATCTCCAACGCGATCCGGGGCAACGTGGAGATCCGCCTCACCGCCGAGCTGGAGGGGTAGCGGGATGCCCAGGATCTGGGGCCTGTCCAAGACGGCGGCCAACTACCGGCAGGCCCCCAGGCCGGAGGTCCGCTGCGACGCGTGCAGGTTCATGTTCCCCAAGCTCGCGGTGGGGGGCTGCCGGTGTGTGCGGGGAGTGATCAGCGCGTCATACACCTGCGACCAGTTCGCCCAAGCCCGCCCGGCCCGTGGCAGCGCCGGACCCCCCTAGGACCTTACGCCGCCCCATGGCCGACCCTGGGCAGCTCCTGCGCCTGGCCGACGAGATGGCCGGGCGAGCTGCGGGGGACGAGGGGTTCGCCGTGCTCGCGGTCCTGGCGGCGCACGCGGCCCTCGAGGCCGGCGTGACGGCCGC
>JBOGVI010000065.1:0-9690 GCA_050692695.1 Actinomycetota bacterium | reverse complement strand
GAACGCCCGGGCCAGGACCTGCGCCACGTGCGACCCGACGTGCGGGATGTTCAGGGCGACCAACAGCCGCCACAGCGGCCGGTCCTTCGATCGCTCGATTGCCGAGAGCAGGTTCCGGATCTTCTTGTCCTTGAACCCCGGAAGCTGGGCGAGCTTCTCCTCGGTGATGGTGTAGACGTCGCTTGGGTCCCTCACCCAGCCCATCTCGATCAGGAGGATTCCCGTCTTGTAGCCCAGGCCCTCGATGTCCATGGCCCCCCGCGATGCGAATGCGAACAGCCACTCCACGTTCTGCGAGGGGCAGCCCCGCTTGTTCGGACACCGCCTATACGCCTCGCCCTCCTTGCGCACGAGCGGCGTCCCGCAGGAAGGGCACGCCTTGGGGAACTTCCACGGCCTCGAGCTCTTGGGCCGTTTCGGCAGGACCGGGGCCACCACCTCCGGGATGACGTCGCCCGCCCGGCGCACGATCACCGTGTCCTTCTCTCGGACGTCCTTGCGCCGAACCTCGTCCTCGTTGTGCAGGGTCGCCCTCGAGATCGTGACCCCGCCCACGGAGACCGGCTCGAGGATGGCGAAGGGCGTCACGATGCCGGTTCGTCCCGTGTTGACGGCGATCTCGTGCAGGAGCGTCGTCCGCTCCTCGGGCGGGAACTTGAACGCCACGGCCCACCGCGGCGCGTGGCTGGTCGCACCGAGCTCTTCCTGCAACGCGATCTGGTCCACCTTCACCACCACACCGTCGATCTCCCAGTCGACGCTGTGCCGGTGCTCCTCCCACTTGTGGACGTACGCGATCACGCCGTCCAGGTCGTCGTGGACCTCGCCGGTCGGTGCCACCGGCAGCGCCGCGTCGCGGCACCATGCGAGGAACCCCGAGTGCGAGTCGAACCGGACCCGCTCGGCGTAACCGAAGCTGTGGACCCAAAGCGACAGCGGCCGGCTTGCGCTGATCTTCGGATCCTTCTGGCGGAGGCTGCCGGCGGCGGCGTTGCGAGGGTTGGCGAAGGGACGCTGTCCGGCCGCCGTGAGCTGCTCGTTCAGCTTCTCGAACGCCTTCACCGGGAGGTAGACTTCGCCCCGGACCTCGAGGGCGGTGGGCGGCTCCTTCACCAGCAGTCGCTGCGGCACGGAGCGGATGGTGCGTACGTTCGACGTGATGTCCTCGCCGACCCTTCCATCGCCCCGCGTCGCGCCCTTCACCAGCACGCCGTTCTCGTACGCGAGCGCCACGGCGACGCCGTCGATCTTCAACTCGCACGAGTAGCGGACGCCGGTGCCCACGCCGCGCTCCACGCGGGTCGCCCACGCCTTCAGCTCTCCCTCGGAGAACGCGTTGTCGAGCGAGAGCATGACGGCCCGGTGCTCGACCGGAGTGAACAGCTCGGCCGGCGTCACCCCTACCCGTTGGGTTGGGCTGTCGGGGGTCACGAACTCCGGATATCGCTCCTCCAACTCGCGGAGCTCCCCCATGAGCTCGTCGAACTCGGCGTCGGACACCTCCGGCTCGTCCAGCACGTAGTAGCGGTAGTTGTGGTAGTTGATCTGCTCCCGGAGTTCCTCCACCCGGAGCTTGGCCGCCGCCCGGTCGCGATCCGCGTTCGCCATGTCAGCCGCTCTGCGCTCCGCTGCTTCGCGCTACGCGGCGATCTCCACGCCGCCGGTCACCCCGATGTGCTCGCCGAGGATCACGACCCCGCCGGAGACCCCAGGGACCTTCTTCAGGTACTCGAGGGCGAGGTGGAGCCCGTCCCGCTTCGACAGGAGGGCCTGCACGCCGGCGGCGGCCGCATCGGCCAGCATGCACGAAGAGGCCAGCACGGCGAGCCCATCCACGTGGGCCCGCCCCCGTCCGAGGTTCGTCGAGACCCCGATGCCCTCACGCCGAGGCTGAACCACCACCGAGATCGTCCCGCCCGGGTTGCGAAGGATGGTGAGCTTCTGCCGCTTCCTGGCCACGATGAAGTAGTCGCCGCCGCACGCCACCGTGAGCTCCGATGCCGAACGAGCCAGGAACCGGCCCACGTGGTCGGCCAGGGCCCCCTGGAACGAGTACATCGGCCCCACCCCGGCCGTTCGTGCCGCCTGCACGATCTCGCGCACGATATCTGGCGCGTCGGCCGGGACCCGGATGGGCCGCTTGCTGGTTCGGATGTTGGGGTTGCGAAGGGCGTAGGCCTGGAGCTGCTCCCAGAACGACAGGGCCGCCGCCCGCGACTCCTCGTCCAGGTCGGTCCGGGCGGTGATGTTCAGCACCACGTCCTGGACCTGGATGTCGAAGGTGATGGGCTTCCGCTTGAACAGCCGCACGCCGACTTCCTCGCTCGCTCGGGAGCCCGATGATATCGGAGCACGACGACCCGTAGGCTTGCGAGGCGTGCCGAGCGAAGCGTAGAGTGGCCCCGTCCGAGGGACCGGTGCCCGCAGGGAGGGGACGGATGGCACATCCGAACGAGCAGCGATTGCGGGATGGGTACGCCGCGTTCCAACGGGGCGACATGGAGGCTCTGCGGAAGGAGTTCTTCGCGCCAGACATCGTCTGGCACGCTTCGGGCCGCAGCCCGATCTCCGGCACGTTCAAGGGCTCGGACGAGGTCCTCGCGACCTTCGCGAAGTCCTTCGAGCTCTCCGGCGGGACCTTGCAGGTCGAGATCCACGACTGCCTGGCTAACGACGAGCATGCGGTGGTGCTCGGCAGGGTCCGGGCCGAGCGGCCCGACGGCCGGCGATACGAGGACGTGTACACCCACGTGGTGCACGTCGAAGGCGGGCAGATCATGGAGTCCTGGATCACGACGAACGATCAGCACGCGAGCGACGAGTTCTGGTCGTAGCGGCTATCGAAGGGCGCCCGTGATCCGGCCGCCCCCCAGGAGCTCGACGCCCGAGTACACGACGACGCTCTGGCCGGGGGCGACGCCCCGCTGCGGAGTCCGGAACTCCACGCGCAGCCGCTCGCCGTCCGGTTCGACCGCGGCGGGTACGTCCTCGCCCCGGTACCGGAGCCGGACCTCGGCCTCGAACGGGCCACGGGCCGGAGGCGTCCCCGCGACCCACGAGGCGCGATCCGCCACAAGGCCTCGCCGAGCCAGCAGCTCCCCCGGCCCAACCACGACCCGATTGGAGTTCGCTTCGATGTCGACGACGTAGGTCCGCTCGCCGGTCGATACGCCGAGGCCTCGCCGCTGCCCCACGGTGAACCGGAACGCGCCTCGGTGACGACCGATCACGTTCCCCTCGACGTCGACGACGTCGCCCTCGCGCACCATCCGCGGCGCATGCTCCTCGACGAACGCGGCGTGGTCGGCGCGGGGGACGAAGCAGACCTCCTGTGAGTCGGGCTTCGCCGCTACGGGCAGGCCGAGGCGATGGGCGATGGCGCGGGTCTCGGACTTCGCCATCCCGCCCACCGGGAACACCGCCCGGGCGAGCTCGCGCTGCCCCAGGGTGTGCAGCATATACGACTGATCCTTGCCCCGGTCGGCCCCCCGCAGCAGGCGCCACCCTCCGGACTCGTCGCGCGCGGTCCGGACGTAATGTCCGGTGGCCACGAAGTCGATGCCGATCCGGTTCGCCCGCTCCAGGAACGCCCCGAACTTGATGTGCTCGTTGCACCGCACGCACGGATTCGGCGTGCGGCCCGCTTCGTGTTCGGCGAAGAAGTCGGCTAGAACCGTCTCCTCGAACGGCCGGGACATGTCGACGACCTCGAAGGCGAACCCGGCGATCCGGGCCACGGCCCCGGCATCGGTCCGGGCCTGGGGGCCGCAGCAGCCGTGATCCACCCCGTCGGCCAGGTGCACGAGCTTCATGTGCGAGCCGAGCACCTCGTAGCCCTGCTCGGCCAGCAGGCACGCGGCGACGGACGAGTCAACGCCGCCCGACATCGCGACCAGCACGGACCCCTTCGAACCCATGGTGATCCCGAGTGTACCGACGGGGCGTCGGTCCTCCCGGTATCCTCCCCCTGGCCCAGACCCGAGGATCGGATTGCTGTGAACGTCGTCGTCCTGGTGAAGTACGTGCCCGAGCCCCAGGGCACGCCCCAGCTCGGCGAGGACCTCCTTCTGAGGCGGGAAGGAGTGGAGGGAGCCCTCGACCCGGGCGATGAGTACGCGCTGGAGGCCGGCCTCCACGTTGCCGAACAGCTCGGGGGGGAGGTCTGTGTGGTGTCGATGGGGCCCGAGGTGGCTATGGCCGCCATCCGAAAGGGACTGTCGATGGGGGCCCACCGTGGCGTGCTGGTGACCGATCCCGCACTTCGCGGCGCCGACGTCCTCGTCACGGCTCGTGTGCTCGCGGCGGCCGTCGGCCGCTCCGCGTTCGACCTGGTGCTCGGGGGGGTCGAGTCCACGGACGGATACACCGGGACCATGGCCGTGACCGTGGCGGAGCTCCTTTCGATCCCGAGCGCGACGTTCGCCCGAAACGTGGAGGTGGTGGACGGCGCGCTCCGCATCGAGCGGCAGACCGAGGGCGGCTACGACGTCGTGGAGTGCCCGCTCCCCGCCCTCGCCACCGTGACCGGCAGCGCCGCTGAACCTCGGTACCCCACGCTGAAGGGCATCATGCAGGCCAAGCAGAAGCCGGTGGAGCAGCTCGCCCTGGCCGACTTGGGCCTCACTGCCGAGGACGCCGCGCCCACGCAGCGGGTCGTGTCGGTCCGGGCCGCGAAGGAGAAGGGGCCCGGGGAGGTCATCGAGGCGGGCGCCGACGCCGCGGCCCGGATCGCCGCGATCCTGGCTGAAGCGAAGGTGATCTGACGTGCCGAAGGTGTGGGTGTACGCGGATGTGGGCCCGGGCGGGGTGCACGCGTCGGCGTTCGAACTGCTCACCAAGGCGCGGTCGCTGGCCGATGCCGTGGAGGCCGTGGCCCTGGGGCCCGGCGCGTCCGATGCCGCCGCCGCGCTCGGGGAGTACGGGGCCCGGACCGTGTTCGCGCGCGACGACCCCGCGTACGGCGAGTGTCTGGCCCAACCCTCCGCCCATGCCCTCGTCCGGCTGATCGAGGAGCATCGGCCGGACATGGTGCTGTTCGCTACGACGTACGACTCGCGGGACGTGGCGGGACGGGTTCAGGCCCGGACCGGCTCGACGCTCATGAGCAACGTCACCGACCTCCTCGCCCTCGACCGCGCCCAGACCCAGATCTTCGGCGGGAGCACGCTGGTCGACGTCGAGCTGGCCGGCCCCGCCCCCAAGCTCGTCCTGGTCCGCCCCAAGTCGTTTCCCGCCGAGCCCTCGGGCGGCACGGCGGAGGTGGTGCCGGTCAAGGTGGAGATCCCCGACGACCTCACCCGAGCCCGCCGGGTGGAGCGACATGAGGAGGCGGCCTCCGGCCCCAAGCTGGAGGAGGCCAAGGTGGTGATCGCAGGGGGGCGAGGCCTCCAGGATCCGGCCAACTTCGCGCTCCTCGACGAGCTGGCCGCGGCCATCGGGGGCGCCGCCGTAGGGGCAACTCGAGCCGTGGTCGACGCGGGCTGGGTCCCGTACAGCCACCAGGTGGGGCAGACCGGCAAGACCGTGAAGCCCGATGTCTACATCGCCGTCGGCATCAGCGGGGCCACCCAGCACATCGTGGGGATGAAGGGCGCGAAGCGCATCGTCGCCATCAACAAGGACCCCGACGCCCCCATCTTCAAGCTGGCCGACCTCGGCGTGGTGGGCGATGCCCTGATGGTGGTCCCGCAGCTG
The DNA here is from genome assembly GCA_050692695.1 of Actinomycetota bacterium. Classification (GTDB taxonomy): domain Bacteria; phylum Actinomycetota; class UBA4738; order UBA4738; family HRBIN12; genus AC-69. The sequence goes on along the minus strand of JBOGVI010000065.1, from coordinate 3,996 downwards.
ATCGAGGAGCTCAAGGCCCGGGGGAGCTGAGGGGCCAGCTATGATCGAGGCTCGGTTCGACGACCTCCTGCCCGGGCGGGAACGGTCGTTCCGGTTCATCGGGCCCGTCGGCGTGATCGAGGCCCGCGCGCCCGGCGAGGTCGGGCCGGCCCTGGACGCCGTTGAGGCGGCCGCGGCTCGCGGCCTGTGGGCGGCGGGGTTCGTCGCCTACGAGGCTGCGCCGGGCATTGATCCCTCGCTCCTCGTCCGGACCCGAACCGTGGACGACCCGTACGCCGGGCTCCCGCTGCTGTGGTTCGCCCTGTTCGAGGGGCGGGAGGCGGTCCCGCCGTTCCAGCCGGTGGGCCAACCCCCGCCCGACCGGGACGGATCCCCGTGGCGGCCGTCCGTCCACCGGACCGCGTTCGACGGCTCAGTGGCCCGGATCCGCGAGCACATCGCGGCCGGCGACACGTACCAGGTGAACTTCACGATCCGCCTCCGGGCCCGGATCGAGGGCGACGAGCGGGACTTCTACCGCGACCTGTGCCTGGCCCAGCGGGGAGGGTATGGCGCGTACCTCTCCGCCGGGAGGTATCGCGTGCTCTCGGCGTCCCCGGAGTTGTTCTTCCGGATCGAGGGGGAGCGGATCGTCACCCGGCCCATGAAAGGGACGGCGCCCCGAGGCCGATGGACCGAGGAGGACGATGACGCCGGAGCGCGACTGGCCACATCCCCCAAGGACCGGGCGGAGAACGCCATGATCGTCGACCTCCTCCGAAGCGACCTCGGCCGGATCTCGAAGACCGGCAGCGTTCGCGTGGAGCGGCTGTTCGAGGCGGAGCGATACGAGACCGTGTGGCAGCTCACCTCGTCCATCGGGTCCGACCTTCGGCCGGGTACCAGCCTGGCCGGCGTGTTCCACGCGCTGTTCCCGAGCGGGTCGGTGACCGGGGCCCCCAAGGTGGCCACCATGCGCCTCATCGCCGGCCTTGAGGACTCGCCTCGCGGCGTGTACTGCGGCGCCGTGGGCTACCTGGCGCCGTCTGGGAGCGGCGACCCTCGGGCCAACTTCAACGTGGCCATCCGCACCGTGGTCTTCGACGCCGAGACCCACCTCGCCGAGTACGGGGTAGGCGGCGGCATCACCCACGACTCGTCGGCGGCCGGCGAGTTCGACGAGGTCCTGGCCAAGGCCAGGGTGCTCACCGCCCGGCGGCGCTCCTTCGACCTGTTCGAGACCCTCCACCACGAGGGGGGAGGCGGGTTCCGCCACCTCGGCGAGCACCTGGCCAGATTGGAGGGATCGGCTCGCTACTTCGGGTTCCGGTTCGACCCTAGAGCCGCCGACGAGGCCCTGGAGAAGGCCGAGGCAGACCTGGGCGGCAGCGACGGCCGGGTGCGGTTGTCGCTGTCCCGAGACGGCTCCCTCTCCGCGGAGGCCTCGTCGGTGCCTCCGGAGACCGATGTGCCGGCTCGCCTGGCCCTGCACCCCGATCCGGTGGACCCTTCGGACGTGTGGCTGTTCCACAAGACGACCCGCCGCGACGCGTACGAGCGGCGCCGGGCGGACCGGCCCGACGTCGACGACGTCCTGCTTGTGAACGTCCGAGGAGAGGTGACGGAGTCCACCATCGCGAACCTCGCCGTAAGGCTCTCCGGCGAGTGGGTCACGCCGCCGCTGGATTGCGGGCTGCTGCCCGGAACCTTCCGCACAGTGCTGCTGCGGGAGGGACGGCTCAGGGAGCGTCCCGTCCGGGCCGACGAGCTCGGGGCGGCCGAGCAACTTGCCCTGGTGAGCTCGGTCCGGGGGTGGCGGCGCGCGGTGCTGGTGCCGTGAGCAGGTCCAGGCGGCGCCCCACCGACCCGAACGTCATCACGGTTCACCTCGGCCAGTTCACCAGGGAGCACGCGAACGCCATCGCCGAAGAGCTGGAGCGGGCGGGCATCGTGTGGTGGTTCAAGGAGCCCGGGTTCCTCAGCCAGGTCTGGGAGTTCGGGGTTCGGCTGTTCGTGGACCGCGAGCGCCTCGATGAAGCGAAAGAGATCGCGGCCAGGGTCGGGGGCCTCAAGTAGCGAAGCGGTAGGCCCCGGCCTGACGAACCCCCCTAGGGCTCGCCGCCAGCCGAAGAGGGCTGCTCGCCCGGCCACGCGTGGGGGCGCATCCGGTCCTCGTCGAGGGGGCAGGCGCACAGGGGGCACCGGGGCGGCTCCTCGTACACGAGGACCACGCGCTCGCAGAAGGGGCACTCGGCCTCCCGCATGAGGGGAGGTCCCTCGGTGGCCGCAGGCATCCGGTTGGCCGCTTGGTTGGGGGAGCGGTCCCGATTTGATTGTCGGTATCGGGCGGGGCGCTCTTTACCGGGGTCCGGGTAACCCGAGTTCGGATGGGCGGCGACGCGGGCCGGGCGGCTCGGGCTACGCGGCCTCCCGGCGCGACTTTCGCTTGCCGCGCGAGATGTACTCGTGCACCGGCTCGTGGTGCCAGCAGTGATCCCACCGGTTGTACACCGACAGCTTGGTGGTGCATCCGGGGGTCGCGCACACCCGATCCTTCTCGTACGTTCGGTTCGCTCTGGGGAGCTCGCGGATACGGGCTCCGCGGTAGGAGTCCTGTGCCATGTTCACCCCTCGGGTCGGGCCCCGCCCCCGTCCATGATCCGGGGGCCACCAGGTATTCGAACCGTTTGGGCGGCCGGTTCGTTCCCGGCCGGGACGGGATGCCGGGCGCCGGCTCACCCCAGGGGGTGGAATCGGCCGAGCCTCAGTCCCTGTTCAGCTGCTGGAGCAGGGCCTTCGTGCCCTGGGTGAGCTGCACGACCCGGGGGGTGAACCCCATCCCCTCCCAGAAGGCCATAGCGCCCTGGTTGGGTGCGAAGGTCTTGAGCTCGATCCACTCCACACCGATCTCCTTGGCGAACCGGGCGGCTTCCTTGACCAGGGCCTGGCCCACGCCCCTTCCCCGGTATCCGGCCCGGACCACCACACCCGAGAGCTCCATGGCCCGCTCGTCGGAGAATCGGGAGGGGACTCGGACCTCTCCGTAGGCCATGCCCACCACCTCGCCGTCGTCCTCGGCCACCAGGACCACCGCGTTCTCTGTGTTCATGGCCTCCCGGTACTTCGCCCCGACCTCGTCGTAGAACCCCGGGCGGGGCGTGAACACCCTCCAGTCGCTCTGCATCCGGTCGAGCTCCTGGAACAGGGCCACCAGGGCCGGGACGTCGTCCAGGGTCGCCTGCCGCACTTTCACTCGGGATCGCCTCCTACTTCCCCTTGAACTCCGGCTCGCGCTTCTCGAGGAAGGCCTTCATGCCCTCCTTCTGGTCCTCGGTGGCGAACAGACCGACGAACACGTCCCGCTCGACCCCCAGACCCCTTCGGAAATCGGCGAGGGCGGCAGCGTTCATGGCCTCCTTGGCCGCGGCGAGCGCGCGGGTGGGCCCCCTCGCGTAGCGGCCGGCGACCTCGGCGGCGACTTGATGTGCCCCGTTGGAAGGCGTGACGGCATCGACCAGGCCGATCCGAAGAGCCTCGTCGGCACCCACCCGGCGCCCCGAGTAGACCAGCTCCCTGGCTCGAGCGTGGCCGACCAGCCGGGGTAGGCGCTGGGTCCCCCCCGCCCCGGGGACGATCCCGAGCGCGATCTCGGGCTGCCCGAGCTCCGCGCCCTCGGCCGCGAACCGGAAGTCGCATGCCAGCGCCAGCTCGCACCCGCCTCCCAGGCAGTACCCCTCGATGGCGGCGATCGTGACCTTCGGGACCTCCTCCAGCACCACCAGGGCATCACCGAGCGCCGACACCACCGGCCGGACTTCCTCGGGCCCCCCGCCCACCATGTCCTTGATGTCCGCCCCGGCCGCGAAGATCTTCGGGCCCCCCCACACGACCACCGCCCGGACGTCGTCGCGCTCGCCGGCCTCCAGGACGACGTCACGGAGCTCGTCCGAGACCTGCCGGCTGATGGCGTTGGCCGGGGGGCGGTCGAGCCTGATCGTGGCGACCGCCCCGTCGACG
>JBOGVI010000064.1:0-11843 GCA_050692695.1 Actinomycetota bacterium | reverse complement strand
ACCTTGGGCCGGAACACGATACCGACGGCCGGATCGATGGGATCGCCCTTCCTCTTCCGCCCCGCACCCAGTTCGCCGCTGGCCCGCCCGAGGGCCTCGGCATCGACGGCGGCGAGGAACCCGCCCTGCTCCGCCAGTAGGGCCTGCCGAACGGGCGCCCGGGGGAGCACCGCCCACGGGTCGTCCAGGGCCTTGGGGTCCCCGCCCTGCGCTTCGATCATCCGCCGGAAGGCCTCGAGCGCCTGGCCGGAGTCGAGGGCCGCGGCCGCCGCGCCCCGCCCCTCGCCCATCCCCGCGCCGGTGAGCCGCGACAGCGCCTCCCCGGCGAACATCACAGCGAGGTCGCGGAGCCGACCTCGGTAGTCGCCCGACAGCAACGAGACCGCCTCGGCGATGTCCAGGGCGTTGCCGATGGCTTCCCCCAACGGCTGGGACATATCGGTCACGGCCGCGCGGCAGGCCCGCCCCCAATCGGCGGCCAGGGCCGTGCACGTCCGGGCGAGCTGCTCGGCGTCGGCCGCCGCCTTCATGAATGCGCCGCTCCCCACCTTCACATCGAGGAGGACGAGATCGCTCCCCACCGCGAGCTTCTTCGACATCACGCTGGCCGCGATGAGCGGCACGGAGGGCACGGTCGCCGTGGCGTCGCGAAGCGCGTACAGGGCCCCGTCGGCAGGGACGATGTCCTCGGTCTGCGCCGCCACCGCGCACCCGACCTCATCGACCTGCCGCTCGAACGCCTCGGGCGACAGGTCGGTGCGGAGGCCCGGGATCGACTCCAGCTTGTCCAGGGTCCCCCCGGTGTGGCCGAGGCCCCGGCCCGACAGCTTGGCCACGGCCAGGCCCACCGAGGCAGCCAGGGGCGCGAACGCCAGGGTCACGCCGTCGGCCACGCCTCCGGTCGAGTGCTTGTCCACCGTGGGGCGGGAGATGCCGGAAAGGGGAAGGGTTCGACCCGAGTCCACCATCGCTCGGGTGAGCGCCAGGGTTTCCTCCGGCTCGAGGCCACGGATGCACACCGCCATCAGGAACGCCGCGGCCACGTAGTCCGGGATCTCGCCCCGGGCGTAGCTCTGGACGAACGCCGCGAGATCCTCCGGGGGGACGGCTTTCCCGTCGCGCTTGTGGGCGACGACGTCCCGGGGATCGCGAAGGCTCACGTCCGGCTCACCCCCTGGGTACCCGGACGGCCAGGCTACCCTCCACCTCAGATCGACCCATGAACGCGGGCTCGGCCTGCCTGCCGATCGTACCCTCAACCTTCGAGTGAAGTTGCCGTCCGGCCCAGGTGGTCAAACCCCCAGCTCCTTTCGGAAGCTCTCCCCCGCCAGGCCCTCGGTCTGCACGTCCAGCAGGTCGGCCACCGTCGCCCCCAAGTCTGCGAAGGTCGGCCGCACGCCCAGGTCCAGGGGCCCATCCGGCACCCCGGTGGCGAGGAGCGGCGCGCGCTCCCGAGAGTGGTCGGTGGAGGGCGTGGTGGGGTCGCACCCGTGGTCGCCGGTGAGGAACATCACGCCCCCGTCCAGGGCCCGCACCAAGTCCGGGATCCGCCGGTCCAGGGCAACCACACAAGCCGCGTATCCGGAGGGGTCGTTCCGATGCCCGTACTTGCTGTCGAAGTCCACGAGGTTCGTGAACACCAGCGCCGGCGCAGGGCGCCGCAGGTACTCCAGGGTGACGTCGACACCGTGGTCGTTCGAGTCGGAGTACCGGGCCTCGGACATCCCCTGCCCGGCGAAGATGTCCTGGATCTTCCCCACCCCGTACACACCCACCCCGGCCTCGCGGCAGAAGTCGAGGACGGTCCGCTGGGGGGGCGGGATGGAGAAGTCGCGCCGCTCGGACATCCGAACGAAGTTCCCCGGGGTCCCGGTGAAGGGCCGCGCGATCACCCGCCCCACCGCGTGCTCGCCGGTCAGGATCCTCCGCGCGACGCGGCACCATTGATACAGCATGGGCAACGGCACGACCTCCTCGTGGCAGGCGATCTGGAACACGGAGTCGCCGCTCGTGTAGACGATGGGACAACCGGAGCGCATGTGCTCCTCCCCGAGCTCCGCGATGATCTCGGTCCCGGACGCGGGTACGTTGCCGAGCACCTTTCGGCCGATCTGCGCTTGGAAATGCTCGATGACCTCCGGTGGGAATCCCTTCGGGTACAGCGGGAACGGCCGGTCCAACACGATGCCGCACATCTCCCAGTGGCCCGTAGTGGTGTCCTTTCCGGCTGACCGTTCGATCAAGGTGCCGTGGGCCGTCCCCGGCTCCGCCCGGGCGGCCACGCCTTGGATGTCGGTGAGAAGGCCGAGCCCCAGCCTCTCGAGGTTCGGGGCGTGGATGCCGCCCACCGCCCTCGAGCAGTTGCCGAGCGTGTCGGACCCCTCATCGCCGTACGCGGCCGCGTCCGGCGCGCCCCCCACCCCGAAGGAATCGCACACGAGGACGAGGATCCGGGGGGCCCGGGCCGGGCTCACCGCCCGATCACCGGCCCTCGCCCTTCACCTTGCAGTCGATGCACAGGATCGCCCACGGGAGGGCCTCCAGGCGTTCGAGGGCGATGGGCTGCCCGCACCGCTCGCAGCTCCCGTACGTCCCAAGCTCCATCTTCCTCAGAGCTCGGTCGACCCACCGGAGGTTGGAACGGAGCGCCTTCATGACCGAGAGCAGTCGGGCCCGTTCCGCCGTGCTGTGCGCGCTGTCGGCGAACCCCCGCTCCACGTCGAACTCGGCGTCGTCTGAGTCGGGGTTCCCGCCGAGCTCCACGATCTCCTTGCGGAGGTTGTCGCGCTGGTCCCCCAACGCGCCTCGGAGCTCATCCATCTTGGCTTGGCCGATCACGACCTCTCCCTTCTCCCCCCGGCCGCAGGGCGGCGGGCCCGCGGATGTGCCGTGAAGTACACCTCTCGAAGGTGCTCCTTCGTAACCAGCGTATAGACCTGCGTCGTCGCGACGCTAGCGTGGCCTAGGAGCTCCTGGACCACGCGGACGTCGGCGCCCCCCTCCAGCAGGTGCGTGGCGAACGAGTGCCGAAGGGTGTGCGGCGTGACCCGCTTCCGGATGCCCGCTCGCCGAACGTGCTCTGCCAGGATCTTCCAGCACGCCTGGCGCGTGAGCCGCGCTCCCCGGCGGCCCAGGAACAGCGCGCCGCGGGATCGCGGCGTCGCTAGAGCAGGCCGCTCTCGCCTGAGATAAGCCGCGATGGCTTCGCGCGCGTAGCGCCCCAGCGGCACGTCGCGCTCCTTGCCCCCCTTGCCCAGCACGCGGACGCTGCCCCCCTCGAGGTCGACATCGTCCACGTCCAGCCCCGTCAGCTCGGACACCCGGAGCCCCGCCCCGTACAGGGTCTCGAGGACGGCTCGGTCCCGAAGGCCGGCGGGCTTACCTTCGGCAGGAGCGGCCAGGAGCCGTTGGACGTCCTCGACCGACAGCGGTCGGGGCAGGGCCCGGGGGAGCTTCGGTCGAATCACCCCTACCGTGGGGTCCCGGTCGGCCTCTCCCTCCCGCATCAGGAACCGGTGGAACGAGCGCACCGACGACAGCGCACGGACCACGGAGGTGGCACGGTACGCCTTCCCGTCGTCGTGGGTCGAGGCCGAGCGCTCGGCGAGGAAGGCTGCCACCCCACCCTCGTCCACCGCCCTTGTGTCGCGGATGCCCCGCGACTCCAGGAAGTCCTCGTACCCGGCGAGGTCCCTGCGGTACGCGGAGATCGTGTTGCCCGAGAGTCCGCGCTCGACGGAGAGGTGGTCGAGGAACCGCTGGATCTGGGACGCGACGATTCGAGCCACGTTCGGCCTCCCTCCCCGCCGGTGTCAGGACATGCCGTCGATCAGCGTGTCGAGGGCTACGGCGGGCAGGCCGTGGGCCTCGGCGACGCCGAGGTTCGTGACCAGGCCGGCGTAGACGTTCACACCGTGGGCCAGGGCCGGGTCGCGCCGCACCGCCTCCTCCAGGCCGAGGCCGGCGATGGCCAGCGCGTGGGGAAGCGTGGCGTTCCCGAGAGCATAGGTCGACGTGTTTGGGACGGCTCCCGGCATGTTTCCGACGCAATAGTGGACCACTCCGTGCTCAACGTAGGTGGGATCCGAGTGGGTGGTCATGCGGGACGTCTCGATGCAGCCGCCCTGGTCGATCGAGATGTCGATGATGACGGACCCGGGCCGCATCGACGCCACCATCCCTTCGGTCACGAGGAGAGGGGCTCGCGCCCCCGGCACGAGGACCGTCCCGATCACCACGTCCACCTCCTGCACACGCTGCTCGAGCGTGAGCCGGTCCGACATCAGCGTCACGATCCGCCCCTTGTGGATCTGGTCGATGAAGCGGAGCCGGTCCAGATTCCTGTCGATCACGAGGACCTCAGCCTCCATGCCGGCCGCGATCCCGGCCGCGTTCGATCCGGCCATCCCCGCGCCCAGGACCAGGACCCTGGCCGGCCGCACACCCGACACGCCGCTCATGAGGATCCCCCGGCCCCCGTGCTCCTTCTCGAGGAGGGACGCTCCGACGTGGGGAGCCATCCGCCCGGCGATCTCGCTCATCGGGGCGAGGAGTGGAAGCCTGCCATCGGCGAGTTGCACGGTCTCGTAGGCGACCGCCGCGACCTTGCGCCGCATCAGGGCCTCGGTGAGCTCCCGGCCGGCCGCCAGGTGCAGGTACGTGAAGAGGACCTGCTCCTCTCGGAGGAGTTCGTACTCCGTCGGCTGGGGCTCCTTGACCTTGAGGATCATGTCGGCCTCGCGCCAGATGTCCTCTGCGGCGGCCACGAACTGGGCGCCCGTCCGCTTGTAACGCTCCTCGGGAAGGCTGGACCCCGCGGCGGCTCCCTCCTCGATGAGCACCGTGTGCCCGGCATCCACCATCTCTCGGGCGCCCTCCGGCGTGAGCGCCACGCGGAACTCGTTGTCCTTGACTTCACGCGGGATCCCGACGATCACGCTCTTGTTCCCTCCGGGCGGGGATGCGCCCAAGCCTACCCGACCGAAACCCGCGACACGGCGAAGCGCCGGGCTCAGGTGCCGGGGGGCCGGGCCGCGGCCGGGAGCAGCGCCACGGCGGTCTTGGCGTCGCGGACCCGCCCGGCCCGAGCGGCCCCGACCATCTCCTCGAAGGGCTTGCGCAGCAACTCGATCCCGGTCTCCGGGGTCCGAACCTGCTCGGCCTCGGTCCGGGCCAGGAACAGGTGGATGTACTCGTCGGTGAACCCGGCCGACGTGTAGATGCCGCCCACGAACTCGAGCGACGTGTGCCGGTAGCCGGTCTCCTCGAACAGCTCCCGCGCCGCGCAGGTGAGGGCGTCCTCGCCGTGCACGTCGAGGAGGCCCGCCGGAATCTCGACGAGGACTTGGCGAAGCGCCGGACGGAACTGCCGGACCAGCACCACGTCGCCATGGGGGGTCACGGGGAGCACCGCCGCGGCCCCGGGGTGTCGCACCACCTCGTAGTCGTGTCCGTCCCACGACTCCACCTCGACGCGGATCAGGCGGCCCCGGAAGGCCTGGTGCACCGACCCGGGCTCCACGGGCCCCGAGGTCAGCCCGTCACGACGGCCGGGCGCTCCGCCGCGGCCCCCCGGCGGACGTGGGCTGCCCCCACGAACTCCCGGAACAGCGGGTGGGGCCGGGTGGGCCGGGAGCGCAGCTCCGGATGGAACTGCCCGGCCATGAAGAACGGATGGCCGGGGAGCTCGATGATCTCCACCAGCCGGCCGTCGGGCGACAGGCCCGAGAACACCAGCCCGGCCCGGGTGAGGATCTCGTGGTAGGCAGGGTTCACCTCGTACCGGTGCCGGTGCCGCTCGTACACCACGTGTTCCCGGTAGGCCACCGCGGCACGGGTCCCCGGGACCACATGGCACGGCTGCGCCCCCAGGCGCATGGACCCGCCGAGGTCGGTCACGTTCTTCTGTTCGGGCAGCAGGTCGATCACCGGATGCGTCGTGCCCGGGTCGAACTCCGAGGAGTTGGCTCCCTCGAGACCGCAGACGTTCCGAGCGTACTCGACGACCGCGCACTGGAGTCCCAGACACAGGCCGAGGTACGGCACGCCGTTCTCGCGCGCATACCGGATGGCCTCGAGCTTGCCCTCGATGCCCCGCCACCCGAACCCCCCGGGGACCACGATCCCGTCGATGCCCACAAGGGCCATGGCCGGGTCGGTTTCTGCGAGTTCGTCCGAGGACACCCAGGTGATCTCCACCCGCGCGCCGTGCTGGAAACCGCCGTGGCGCAAGGCCTCGATCACCGAGAGGTACGCGTCGCGGAGGTTCACGTACTTGCCGACGATCGCAACGGAGATCGGCTCGGTGGCGGCGTCGATCCGTTCCACGAGCGCGTCCCACTCGGTGAAGTCGGGCTCGGCCTCGATCCGCAGGTGAGCCGCCAGCTCCCGGTCCAGCCCCTCCTTGTGCAGGAGCGGAGGGACCCGGTAGATCGAGTCGGCGTCGGGCGCCGAGATCACGCCGGACATCGGAACGTCGCAGAGGAGCGAGATCTTCTCCTTGAGGTGGCGGCCGATGGGGCGGTCGGACCGGCACACGATCACGTCGGGCTGGAGGCCGAGCGAGCGCAGCTCCTTCACCGAGTGCTGCGTCGGCTTGGTCTTCAACTCGCCGGTGGGCCCGATGAGCGGTATCAGCGAGACATGCACGAACGCGCAGCGGTCCCGGCCCACCTCGTTCCGGAGCTGCCGGATGGCCTCCAGGAACGGAAGGCTCTCGATGTCGCCCACGGTGCCGCCGACTTCAACGATCAACAGGTCGGCGTTCTCGGCGGTCGCATAGGAGCGGATCCGCTCCTTGATCTCGTCGGTGATGTGGGGGATGACTTGGACCGTCTTGCCCAGGTAGTCACCCCGGCGCTCCTTCTGGATAACGGCGGAGTAGACGGCTCCGGTGGTGAGGTTCGAGCCCCGGTGCAGGTTCTCGTCGGTGAACCGCTCGTAGTGGCCGAGGTCGAGGTCGGTCTCCGCCCCGTCGTCCAGCACGAACACCTCTCCGTGCTCGAACGGGTTCATCGTGCCGGGATCGACGTTGACGTACGGGTCGAGCTTCTGAAGAGCCACCCGCAGGCCGCGGGACTTGAACAGGCGGCCCAGGGAGGCAGTGGTGATGCCCTTGCCGAGGCCCGAGGCGACCCCACCCGTCACGAAGATGAACTTCGGCTCTTTTTGCACCTCGGGATTGCATGGTAGCAGAGGCGGCGGACCCGTCCGCTCCGTTTGGTCCGAAACTCGGCTAGGGCACGCGGAACGATCTCGTCGCTCAGCGGGGAGCGCTGACGCGGCCCAGCCGGTCCAGCCACCGGAGTGGCGGCGCGGCGTCGATGACCCGCGACAGCGTGACGGTGTCGGCCAGCACGTTCAGGGTCACGGCGATGGCGGCGGCCACGACCACCCCCCGGTCGGGCAGGGCGAGGTAGACGGCCAGGCCGGCCGTGAACCCGAGGAGGTTCGACCCACCGTCGCCCAGCATGGCCTTCTCGCGAAGGTCGAAGGAGAGTGCGGGCAACATCCCCACGACGAGCAGCCCCGGCATGGTGGGAAGGAGACTCCAGTCGACCGTGATCGTGAACACGCCGACTACGAGGAACACCTTCAACGCCCGTCCGGGTGCCACGTCGAGCCCGTTCCACAGGTTCGCGCATCCCGCCACGAGGATCACACCCGAAACGAGAACCCATCCAGGCCGAGCAGGTTGCAGCGCAACCCAGATCACCGAGGATGCCACGATCACGATGAGCTTCAGGATGCCGGTCGTCATGTGCCCGGATGCCACTGAGCGGAGGTGGCCTCGCAGGCCACGCGGTCCGATCGGGTACAGGTCGTCGATCAGGCCGGCCACGAACACCAGTAGGGTTGCGACCAGCGCCCCCCAGCCGCCCGTAGCGACCCCCGGGCCGGTGGCCACCGCGAGCGTCGAGAAGACCGAGACACCGGCCAGCGCGATCCCCAGGACCCGGGGCAGCCGCACGCCCCGGTAATTCTCGGTGACCAAGCGCCCCCACCTCATCGAAGCCCCAGCGCCCTCGGCATCACGGCCCGGAGGACGTCGAGTCCCTGGCGGCCCCGGTGGGCGAACCCCCGCAGTTCGCGGCCGGTGGCCCGATGCCCCAGGTCGGCCTCCACCTCGACCACCCGGAACCCTCGACGGACCGCGTCGATGGTCATGGCCGTCTCCACCCCGAACCCGGCGGCAAGGGGCCGGCACGCCTCCAGGGCCTCGGCCGTGATGGCTCGTTGCCCGGACAGGGCCTCCCGGGCCCGGAAGCCCGACAGCAGCCGGATGGCCGCCGCCGCGGCCCGCTTGACCAGGCCGAACCCACCGGCCGTGGCCGGCGGGAGCACCGCCACGGCCAGGTCCGCCCGGGCCGCCATCACTTCGGCCAGGACCGGCTTCAGGCGGGACGCGGTCTCCCCCAGGTCGCCGTCTGCCAGCACCCACACGTCGGCGGGCCGGAGGCGGCGGAGGGCCCCTTCCATTGCCCGACCCTTGCCTGCTCGGCGGGGCAGCCGGAGGACGGTGGCCCCGGCGGCCCGGGCGGCGGCGGTGGTCCCGTCGGTGGAGCCGTCGTCCACCACCACCACCTCGTCGACCTGGGGGAGCGAGCGGAGACCGGCGACCGTCGCCACGATGCGGCCGGCCTCGTTTCGGGCAGGGACGAGGGCGACCACCCGCCCGCCCGTCACGTGATGGGCGGGATGGGGCCTGTCGCGCCCGGCTTGATCCCATAGTTGCCGCCCTGCCCCAGGAGCAGCAGCCGCTCCAAGCCGAGGACGAGGGCGGCCCCACCCACCGAGAAGTCCAGGTCGTCCACGGTCACCATGCGCGTGCCGTCCCCGACCGAGTCGTCGGAGCGGAGCTCGGGGACAAAGGGGTACTCGGTGGAGGCGCTCTCCCCGGCCGCCACCGTCGCGCCCAGCTGCACCAACCTCTCCACCAGCGGCACCAGGAAGTCCTGTGGCGGAGCGAAGGGTTCGTCCGGCCCGCCCGAAAGAACCACGACGACCTCTCCTCCGATTTCCGGGAGATCCCCGGGGGAGACCTCCGGCGCCCCGGGCGGCGTGGTCAGGAAGTTCGCCGCGAGCAACCGGTCGAGGACGTCCACCTGGCTAGGGTTGGCCCCTCGGCGCGGCGAACCCTCCACCAGGCGCTGGGCCAGGACCTCGGCCGCACGCTCCCGAAGAGCGACGGGGTCGGAGCCGCCCAACATCCCCAGGATCTCCTCGAGCGACTCCCGGGCCTGTTCGTCCGAAGCCGCCATCCGGTCGGTCGCCGACAGCACCACAACGAGTTCGGCCCCCGCCTCCGACAGCGACTGTCGCGCCTGCAACAGGAGCGGGCCGTCCACCTCTTCGTGGGTCACGATGACGACCGGCACGTCGGTCAGGGTCCCTCGGTCGACCAGGGGCAGGATGTCGCCGGCCCGCTCCTGGTCCTCCACGCGGTCCTCCAGCTCGCCCACCTGCGCCCGCGTGTCGCCGAGGTCGCGCTTGAGGTCGCCCACCTGCCGCTCGAGGTTGTCGATGAGGGCTGGCTGGACAACCGACGTCCCCATCAGCACGCCCAGCCCGACTGCCAGGAAGATCGCCACGATCGTGAAGATGTGGTACCTAAACGAGATCAAAGGAGCTCCTTCAGATCGAACAGCCACTGCCTGAACTGCTCGAACACGATGGACACGTAGGTTCGCAGCACAGGCGAGACGGCGACGATCATGGCCATGACCACGATCGCTCCGGCGATGAGGAGCAGGGTGTCGCGAGTACGGACCCTGGGCGTGTACACGCGGGACACGCCCTTCGCGTCCATCAGGATCTCGCCGACCCGCAGCCGGACAAGGAACGTGCTCGCCATCCCCATCCGCCCCTTGTCGAGGAACTCCCGAAGGTTCCCGTGGCTCCCCACCGACACGATGAGATCGGCCCCCTTCTCGTGGGCCAGCAGGAAGGCTACGTCCTCGCTGGTCCCGGCGGCCCGCACCACCTTGTACGGGATCCCCAGGGACTCCAGCCTGGCCTGACCGGGAGCGAAGCCGTCCGGGTAGGCATGGAGGACGACCTCGGTGGAACGCCTGCGCCGGAAGCGTTTCGGCCGGGCCAGGGCCAGCCCGAGCGCGGCGTCGGAGACGCTGTCCATGTCGCCCACGATGAGGTCCGGCGCGAACCCCGCCTCCATGAGGGCGTCGGCCCCACCGTCGACCCCCAGCAGAACCGGGCGCACATCCCGGATGTACGGGTCAAGGACCGCCAGATCCTCCTTGTACCGATAGCCGCGGACCACGACCAGGACGGGCCGGCGGGCCAGGTCGTGGTCCAGGTCGGGTAGGCCGGACCCGCCGAACAACAGGTCGCGTTCGCGCTGCATGTAGCCGACGGTGTTTTGGGCGAAGCTCTCGAACCGTTCGGCCAGCTGCGCGTGGGCCTCCTCCATGGCTCGCCGGACCGAGTCCTCGGTCTGGCGAACCCCCACCGCCACCAGCCGGTCGGCCACGAACACGCGGTCGCCGTCGACCCTCACGAGGTCACCCTCTCGGATCTTGCGCATCAGGAGCGAGCCCACGTCGTCGACGAGCGCGATGCCTGCCTCCACCAGGACGAGCGGGCCGAGGTTGGGGTATCTGCCGCTGATCGACCGAGCCGCGTTCACCACCACGGCCACGCCCGCCCGGACCAACCCCTCGGCCGCCACCCGGTCGAGGTCCTCGTGGTCGATGACGGCCACCTCACCGGGTCTCGTTCGGGGAACCAGGTCCTTGGTCCGGGGATCGACCCGGGCCGTCCCCCACTCAGGACCGGCTCTCCGCGGCGACCGCCGAAGCAGGCTCCTCGGCTTCGATGCGGACGTGTCAATCGCCTCCGTCTCCAGGGCCGTGGCGCCGGGATGGCCTTGACCGGCCTCAACACCGGCCAGGTACCGGCCAGAACAAAGGGTATCCGAACCCGAAGCCGGGCCGCCCGGCCGCGGCCCGGCCGGGCGGCCCGGTCTACAGCCCCGAGCCGGGGTCCCCGCCGGGGAGGCCGAACTTCTCGCGTACGAGCGCGTGGAAGGGCGGCGCGTCGTCCCGCCGCACCAGAAGGGCGGGCGACGAGGCCGCCCCCACCCGGACCCTGGCCCCGACCGGAAGCTCCAGGCTCTCCCGCCCGTCGGCCGAGAGCACCCCGGGCTCCTCCCCCACCACCTCGAGGGTCACGTTCTGGTCGGCCGCCAGCACCATCGTCCGGTGGAAGACCATGTGGGCGGCGACCGGCGTGACCAGCAGGCACGGGAGGGTGGGGGTCACGATGGGACCGCCCGAGGAGAACGAGTACGCCGTCGACCCGGTCGGGGTGGCCACGATCACGCCGTCCGCCGAGAAGGTCGTGACGTACGTCTCGTCCACGTACAGCGCGAGCCGCACGATCCGGTGGCGGGCCCGCTTCTCGATCATCATCTCGTTCAGGGCCCATTGCGGCTCGAAGTCCGCGCCCTCCGGCTCGGCCAGCACGGCCAAGCGCTCCTCGATCCGGGCCGTACCGGCGATGGCCCTCTCCAGTAGCGGCGGTGTCTCCTCGGGCTCCACCTCGGTGAGGAAGCCCAAGCGGCCCACCTTCACCCCGAGGATGGGGCACCCGGCACGAGAGGCCACATGGGCCGCGTGCAGGAACGTGCCATCGCCTCCCACCGACACGACCAGTTCCACGCCTCGTTCGCCGAGGTCAGAGGCAGCCCCGGCCTCGCCGGCTCCCTCGTGATCGAGCCACCTGACCTCGATCCCCCGGTCCTCGAGCCACTGGGCCAGCCCCTTCGCCGCCCTCACGGCGGCCTCCCGGGCCGGGTGGACCACGAACCCGACCGTTCTCACCGG
>JBOGVI010000063.1:0-6589 GCA_050692695.1 Actinomycetota bacterium | reverse complement strand
TCGAAGGGGAGATCGAGGCGGGCCGCGACGCTGGAGGTGACGGCCCGGAGGACGTGTACGAAGCCGGCCTCCGAGGGAACGGTGACGGCGACATGCGGATCGAAGGGCTGCGTCACGACCACGTATCGTAGGTCCTTCCCGACGGTGGAATCTCCGCCTTGTCTCGGCGGACCTAAGGAGGGATCGTCCTTGTGGCGGCCACCTGGTACCCGTAGGGCCCGGCCGAAACGGCCACGTTTCCGCCTGCCCGGTCAGGGGAATGGACGGTGCAAGACCTGAACCTCAAGGAGGTGGACATGGGTCGGCTCACGCACGAACATGTGCACGACAGGGAGGTAACGGTGGCCCCGGCCGCCACGGCCGTGCAGAACATCGTGCGGATCGTCCTCACGGTCGCCGGCGTCGTCGGCATGATCATCGGTGCCTTCATGGAGTGGGTGGGCGGTCAGGACGGGGTGAACCTGGCGTTCCGCGCCTACTACCGTCCGGCCTTCAGCGAATCGGCCTTTCTCACGTCCGCGGGCGCGGTGATGATCCTGCTCGGACTTATCGCCCTGCTGGGACTTGCCATGTGGGGAGGCTGGCTGAGCAGGGTGGCCGGCGCGCTCGGCATCATCGGCTTCGTCCTGATGCTGATCTCGATCGAGCGGGCCGCCGGATTCGAACTGCCCGAGGCGATCGGTCTCGGCCTGTGGGCTTTGTTCGCCGGGAGCGTCCTCGTGCTCATCGCGGGCTTCTTCTCGACTCCGATGGTCACCCGCGAGGTGACGTCCTAGGAACCGATCTCACGCCGCGATCGTCAGGGCCATCCCGAGGGCCGGCAGGACACCCAAGGTGAGGCTATCCTTGGGTGTCCTGCATCCCGGGGGGGATGGGCGTGTCGCAACTCGAGGTGGAACCGGGCCCTATCGCGCATCTCGAGATCGAAGGCGACCTGGACATCGCCAAGGCCGAAGAGCTCGAGCGACAGCTGCTGAGAATGGAGGAAAGCTCGCCCGACACCGTCGTGATCGATCTCCGCAACGTAACGTTCATCGATTCGAGCGGCCTGCGACTCATCTTGAGGGCCGAGGTCCGGGCGCAGAAAGCCGGGCGCCGCCTGGTCCTGGTGCGAGGGCCGGAGCGTGTGCATCGGGTATTCCAGGTGACGGGACTCGATTCCCGGCTCCAGTTCATCGACGATCTGGCCCGGCCATCCGCCAAGCCCTGAGCCGCCTGCCGTCTTCCCTTCCCGGCTCGCTGTCGGCCCGTTTGGGACCGCCAGCCTGGGGTAAGACCCGCGTCAACCGGACTCTCCATCGGATTGCTCGGTCCGGGCCCCGTCGTCCCGGACCCGCCGGATGAGCGGGATCACGAACCACAGCGACACGTACACGGCCCCGATGAGACCCGCGAAGAAGGCGGGGGCCACCAACGCCCCGAAGAGGAGGTCGGCGATGAGGAACACGGACCCCACCACCGACAGGACCAGGAACGTGATGCCCGCCACGGCCGTGCGGTTGCTGATCCGAAGCAGCCGCTCCTTGTCGGCCTCCCGGAATCGGAGCCGGTGATAGGCCGTGGGCGTCATGAGGAGCGCAGCGGCCACGGCGGCCGCTAGGAAGGTCACGAAATATACGGCCCGCTGGAGGTCCGAGAGCTGCGTGAAGCGCTGGCTCAGGGGCAGCGTCAACAAGAACGCGAACAGCACCTGCACCCCCGGGAGCGCCACTCGGAGCTCGTTCAGCAGCTCGATGAGCTCCCGGTCGCGGCGTTGCTTGGGATCCTCGTCGCCGTTGCCGGCGCGGGTACCTTGCGGTGCAGAGGTTGACATGGTCGCCCTTTCCGGTCGTGGCCATCTCTTACCTCGCGTGCGGATGCGGCAAACGCGAGCGGGACGCGGGAGAGCTTCCCTATACTTAGAGCTCTCGCAACGAATGTCGTCGGACGAGCCTATCGAGGGAGGTGGTGACCGTCGATCTCGCGCTTGAGTCCCGAAACGAGAACGGCTGGGCCGTGCTCCAGGTCAGGGGAGAGGTGGATCTGTACACATCACCGCAGCTTCGAGACGGGATCACTGAACTCCTGGACCAGGGTGCGAACAGGATCGTGATCGATCTCTCCGGGATCGAGTTCATGGATTCGACCGGGCTGGGGGTCCTCGTCGTCGGGCTGAAGCGGGCCAAGGAGCGCAACGGGGAGTTTGCGTTGGTGTGCCGAGAGGGATCGGTCCAGAAGATCCTGAGCATCACCGGCCTGGACAGGGTGTTCTCGATCCACGGCTCGGTCGCCGAGCTCACCCGGGCCTGAGGTCACCTGATGGGGGGAGCCACCGCTCCAACGCCGGCCGCCTCCCTCAGGCTGGCCCTGACCGTTCCCGCGGACGCGGCCCACATCGGCACGATCCGGTCCTTCGCCTCCGTGGTTGCTCGCCACGTTGCCCTCGACGAGGAGCGATCCGACGATCTCAAGCTCGCCGTGTCGGAGGGCTGTGCGGATCCCATGGACGCGGGCGTGGCCGGCCCGATCGAGGTCGTAATCACCCTGGAGCCGGACTGTCTCGCGGTCGAGATCCGAAGCGAGCAGCCAGTCCCGGCCGAACCAGATCCCGACAATGCAGAAGGGCTCGAACCCGTGCGGATCGACCGGCTCCAGCTCGTTCGGGCGCTCTTCCCCGACGCCCAGAGCACCTCGAGCGGCGAACAGCGGATCGTGCGGTTCAGCACACGGTCACCAGGCCGGGACAGGGTCTGAGCGGGCGGCGCCGCCGGCCTCACGCCATCCCTCATGCTTGGCCTGGACCGCTGCGGGGGATACATGGAATGGAGAGGGGCCGATCGGAGGCACGTCATGCCGCAGGAGACTTGGAGCAGGAAGCGAGAGCGTCAGTACGACCACATCAAGCGAGGTTTGCTGAAACGGGGCGAGCCGGAGGATCGAGCCGAAGAGATCGCGGCTCGCACCGTCAACAAGGAGCGAGCCAGGGCCGGCGAATCGAAGGAAGCCAGCCGAAGCTCCACCCGGGACATCTCGTCGGGGCGGCGGGGCGGAAGGCGCTCCCATACCGGTCCCGGGGGACGCACATACGACCAGCTGTACAACGAGGCGAAGGCTCGAGGTATCAAGGGCCGGTCGAAGATGTCGAAGGCGGAGCTGGAGCGGGCCGTCGGTCGATGAGCGGAGCCTGAGGGACGGGCGGGGAGGGTGGCGTCGGCGGGGGAGGATTGGGTGACGGCTGCGGGGGAGGATTCGGTGACGGCTGCGGCGGCGCGGGCTGCGGCTGCGGTTGGGGGGGAACGGGCGGCACCGGATCGACGGCCCGGGCCCCGCTGTTGGCGTCCCGCACCTCCGACGGCAAGTGTCGATCCGTCGTCTCGCTCATGCCTTCTCCCTTCGTCGCTCATGCTTGAGGAACGAGAACTTCCCGTCCGGCTCGAGGACCCCGACCTTCACGTCGCCGAGGTTGGAGATCCCCTGCTCTCTGGCCACGTCCAGCAGCTTCTCGATCGTGAGCCGTTCGAACTCGAGGACCTGCTCGAGAGGTTCGCCGTCTCGCACCACGATCACGGGGATGCCCTGGATCACGGGTCTGGTAGCACGCCACCGATACGACACGTACGACCAGAGTAGCGCGAGCAGGGAGAACGTGCCGACCGCGAGGATCGCACCCGTCACGCTCAAGTCTTCCTGGGTCACGCCTTGTTGAACGATGTCGACCATGACGATCAGGAGGACCAGCTCGAAGGAGGAGAGCTCCGAGAGCTCCTTGCTCCCCATGGCCCGGATCATGATCCACAGGAACACGTAGATCACAGCTGCGCGGACGACGATCTCCATCAGGGCATCACGCGGATCACGTATGGGAGCTCGGCCACGCGCTCCCCCCCGACGGACACGATCGTGACGACCTGCTCGCCCCGTTGTCGGCCGGGCTCCGTGCGCCCGTCGATCTGGACCGTGAACGTGTCCCCGGTGGGCGGGTCGAACGCCCACACCGTGTAAGAGCCCCGAGCCTCGCTGGAGCTCGGCGCCGGCTCGACGGAGTTGACATCGAGCAGATCGAAGTACTCGAGGCTCGTCGCAACGCTGATCGTGGCGTCGAACCCACCGGGATGAACGATGTGAAGATCCACCGCACGGCCAGCCCCGGCCTCGTGAC
This sequence comes from Actinomycetota bacterium, assembly GCA_050692695.1. Lineage (GTDB taxonomy): Bacteria > Actinomycetota > UBA4738 > UBA4738 > HRBIN12 > AC-69. Next base: position 2,451 of record JBOGVI010000063.1, on the reverse strand, counting down.
CGAGGGATATTCCAGGCTGACCTCGTATCCGCCTTCTGTGGAAGCCACGACGTCGGTGCGAACCCCGAGCAGTCCCGTGGCCCCGGCCAGCACGAACGCCGCCAGCAGCGTGATGAAGGTACGCCGGACCGCGCGCGCCCGGCGGAGCACCGCCACCGAGGCCTCGGGTGGGATGGTGGAGACCGAGCTCACGAGCCAGGGATTCCCGCTTGGTCCTCGCGTGAAACACGGGACGGGGACCCGCCCGGCGGCCGGAGGAGGAAGTCCATGTACGACTCAGGCCTCTCTCTTTCGAGGGTGTGTAACCCACCGGACCCCGGGTATATGCGAAAAGGATGCCCATCTGAGAGGAGGAGCGTCATGGAGACCGTGGAGCGATCCATCGACGTGGACGTACCCCTCGACATCGCTTATGAACAATGCACCCGATTCGAGGACTTCGCGAAGTTCATGCAGGGGGTCGAGTCGGTCACACCCATCGACGGTGGCAAAGTCCACTGGGTCGCCCAGGTGGCCGGCAAGCGCCGTGAGTGGAATGCGCTGTTCACCGAGTGGACCCCGCGGCGAATCTCCTGGATCGGGTTCGGCGATCCGGACAACGTCGCGTTGGTCTCCTTCGAACGGCTCGAAGGCGGGTGGCCGAGGACCCGTGTGACCGTGAGGGTCGAGTACGAGCCCGAGAGATTGCTCGACAAGGTGGCCCACTGGCTGGGGATCGTGGGGATTCGCCTGGAGGGTGACCTTCTTCGGTTCAAGGAGTTCACCGAGTCGCGGCGGATAGATCGGACTCTGCGGGAACACGGCCTGACCACTGAGGCTCAGGGGTTCACCAACGGACCCGGGCAAGGATATCGCGCACCCCCGTTCGCACTGGGCTCACCCGCGCCGTGCGTGGCCGAGAGAAGCCCCCTAGTGAGATGTTCGAAAGGCCCCGCCGCTGGGAACAACCACACGTGAACCGATCGAAGGAGGTAGGGCCATGGGTGAGGGGACGAAGGATCGAGCCGAGGGAACGTGGGACAAGGCCAAGGGAAAGGTGAAGGAGGCGGCGGGCGAGCTGACCGACGACCGCGAACTGGAGCGGGAGGGCCGAGTGGATCAGGGCAAGGGCGCCGGCAAGCGGGCTGTGGGCCGGGCGAAGGACACGGCGCGCAAGGTCGAGGATGACGTGAAGGACGCGGGCGCGAAGATCCGGGAAGACATCGAGGAGGCGCTTGACAAGGCAAGGTAGCCCCAGTCAGTTCGTGCACCGGCCACACCAGGAGCAGCGAACCGGCGGGGGGACTGCGCGGCGTGACCGCGCCGCTGATATGACCGGCGGGCCCGTCGTTTGCACCTGCTGATGCGCGGGTAGAGACTTCTTCGGATGGCGATGCGAGGAGGTGTCCAGAGATGTGCATGACCTGCGGGTGCGGTGAACCGCACGAGGATCACGGCAATCCCGACAACATCACCTACGCGGACCTGGAGAAGGCGGCGAAGGCCGCAGACATCAAGCCCCAGGAAGCGGTGGAGAACATCCGCGCCACGATGGGCAACGTCTGACGTTCGACGAACGAGAGCCGTACTGCCTGGTCGCGCGCTCCGTCACCCGAGGATCGAGCTGTCCGAGGCGGGCGCGAGCCCTGCCGGCAGCCGCGTTGGCCCCGTTCCGCTCGAGCGTTCGAAGCGCGCTCCGCGCGACCGGCGCCCCTTCGTTGGGCCCCCGAGCAGGCGCAACACCTCCGCCAGGTCGAACAAGGCGCCGGCCCGGAGCTCCGTGAGATCGGTCTGGTCGGCCAGCTGAACGGCCCTCCCGGGCCAGGGCCTTGGCGTCTTCGGCCGGACCGCCCATCCTGGCCAGCGCCTTGGCCCCCGCGGCTCTCAGTCGGCCGTGACTGCCTAAGCCCGCGGCCCACTGGCCTCAGGCAGGCGTAATGGCAGTCGGGCTCGGCGTGGCGGTTGGGCTCGGCGTGGGGGTCGGGCTCGGCGAGGGCGAGGGGCTCGGTGTGAGCACGCCGAACTCCGCCTCCACGATGTGCCGGGTCACCGTGAGGGCGCCGGTCTGGGGCGACTGCTCGATGAGGTCGAACGCGATCAGCCGGAGAGGGGTGCCCGACTCGAAGTACAGGACCTCGGCGGAGAGCGGGATGCCCTCCTCGGTCCGGAACGTGGCGAAATTCGAGCCCCCGGTCGTCCCCACCCGCAGGTAGAGCGTGCCGTTCACCACCGCCACGCCGTTCTCGTGGAAGTGCCCGGAGATGACGAGCGGCACGAGACCGGCCACGGTCTCGGCCATCCGGTCGTCGTGGACCGCCACCAAGTCGACCGGTGTTTCGAGCTGCTCCACGTCGGCCAGGACTTGCTGTCCTTCCGCCCGAACCCGCTCGGCGAACACGTCGTCTGGCAGGCGCTCCACGGTGGGGGGCCGGATGGGACTCCCCCGCCCGTAGATGTGCAAGCCGTTCTGCA
>JBOGVI010000062.1:0-10259 GCA_050692695.1 Actinomycetota bacterium | reverse complement strand
GGCCCGCCTTGGGCGGGCCGCCCGCTACCCTCTCGGACGGAAGTCGAGTCCCTATCGTCGAGCGGTCGACTTCCTGCCTGTGGTCTTCCTGCGAGTGGTGGCCTTCTTGCCGGTGGACCGGGCTCGCCTGGTGACCTTCTTCGCGCCGGCCCTGGCCCGGGTGGTGGCCTTCTTGCCGGTGGACCGGGCTCGCCCGGTGACCTTCTTGCCCTTCGCGGTGGCCTTCTTGGCAGTGGTCCGGGCCTTGTGAACGGTCTTCTTGGCCTTGGAGCGCGGCCGCGACGAGACCTTCTTCCCCGTCGCGCTGGCGCGGGTCACCGCCTTCCTGGCCTCCGCCGGTGCCCCCTCGACCCCCTCGCCCACTCGCTCATCCGTCCGCTCGGCGGGCTGCCACCCGCTCTCCCGAGGCGGTTCCGTGGATGGCGGTGCCGGCGGTTCCGGCTCGCGCGGCATCTCGGGCTCGCGCGGCATCTCGGGCTCGCGCGGCATCTCCGGCGGTCTTTCCCACGGCGGCGTGTACCCCTCTCTCGTGGGGTCCTCGTTCTCGTCCATGTGACCTCCTTCCCCGTCCCCACGCTGCATGCTACCGGAGCGCGCAACGAGGAACGAGTGCCCTGCGGCGAACGGCGGCGAGTGGCTACGGCGAGTCGTCGGCGTGGACGACCAGCCAGGGGATGGCCGCGTAGGGGATCGGCGTCACGAACAGCGGCCAGTAGGCGTCCAGGGCGTCGGCCAACGCAACCATGCCGAACCCCACCAGGAACAGCACGATCATGGCCGCGAAGCGCCTGCGCTCGGTCACGGCCTCATCCTATCGGTCGTGTGCGTCGCGGAAGCGGCCCCGATCGCGATAGGATCGCTGTGCCCAGCGCTCATCCGAACCGGGCCGCCCCGCGCCGAGTAAGGAGGTCGTCCAGGTGGCGCAGCAGGACATCGCGGCCAAGCTGGCCGGCGTTCCGCTGTTCTCCGGCTGTTCGAAGAAGGAGCTGGCCGTCATCGCCCGGGCGGCCAAGGAGGTCACGCACAAGAAGGGGACGGTGATCGCGCGCGAGGGCGAGCGCGGGATTGGACTGTTCATGATCCTCGAGGGTCGATGCCGGGTGACCATCGGCGGCAAGGAGAAGTCGACGCTCGGCCCGGGCGAGTTCTTCGGCGAGATCGCCCTGATCGACGGGGGGCCGAGGACGGCGACCGTCACGGCCCTCACCGACGTCAAGCTCCTCGGCGTCACCGAGTGGGTGTTCCGGGGCCTGCTGCTGGAGCACCCGTCCATCGCCCTGAAGACGCTCGAGGTCGTGGCATCGCGTCTGCGGGCGGTGTCGAAGGAGCCCGTGTAGGCCACCTCGTGGGGCCCACGGCGAGGCAGGCGCCATGAGCGAAGTCCCGGAGGAGGTTCGAAGGCTCGCGGCCGACCGCGACGAGCGGAGGAAGGCCAAGGACTTCGCCGGGGCCGACGCCCTCCGCGACCGCCTGGCCGAGCTGGGGTTCGCGGTCATCGACTCGCCGCAGGGTCCCCGGTTGGAGCCGGTGGCCCCACCCCCAGCGGCGGGCACGAAACGCCTGCCTCCGGAGGAGGTCGCCTCGGTCCTGGACCAGCCCGCAACGTTCGACGCGACCGTCCAGTGGGTCGTGGAAGGATGGCCCGAGGACGTCGCCCGGGCCCTGGCCGGGTTCCGGCAGAACGAAGGTGGCCGCACCGTCCAGTACGTGGTGGCCGACGTCACGGGTCAGGATCCGTCGGCGTTCGGCGAGGGAGTCGAGGTCATCCCGCTCGAAGATGGCGCGGGGTGGGGGGCGGCCCGCAATGCGGGGCTAAAGCGGTCCCTGGGGCGCATGGTGGTCCTGGTGGACGGATCCGTGGAGCCGACCGGCGATGTCCTCGGCCCCCTCGAGGCGGCCCTGGCCGACCCGGCGGTCGGCGTGTGCGGCCCGTTCGGGATCGTCACCGCTGACCTCCAGGACTTCGAGGCGTCGGAGGGTCCGGAGGTGGACGCTGTCGAGGGGTACCTGATGGCGCTCCGGCGGGAAGTGCTGCACGCGGCCGGCCTGTTCGACGAGAAGTTTCGGTGGTACCGGACCGCCGACATCGAGTTCTCATTCCGGGTGAAGAACGCCGGGCTGAAGGCCGTGGTCGTGCCGGTCCCGGTGACTCGGCACGAGCATCGGATGTGGTTCAACACCCCGCCCCACGAGCGGGCGAGGTGGTCGAAGCGCAACTACTACCGATTCCTGGACAGGTTCCGGGGGCGGTTCGACCTGCTCGTGGGGGGCGGGCCGCCTCCGGAACGCTAGCCCTCGAGCGACGCCGGCGGCGGCGGCGGGATGGGCTGCCCCTGAGGCTGAGCGACGAGGTCCGGCCCCGACGGGACCCGCTCGCGTTCGCCGTTCTCGGCCTGACGGGCCCGGGCCTCCTCCGGCGTGGGGATGGGCTCGGTGCCGTCCACATAGGCGTGCAGGGCCTTGCCCTCGATGACCTCCGTCACGATCAGCAGGTCGGACAGGCGGTCCAGGAGCTCGCGCCTTTCCTCCAGCACCTTGCGGGCCCGGTCGTGGGCCTCGTCGACCAGGCGCTTGATCTCCTCGTCGATGAGCGACGCGAGCTCCTGCGACAGCTCCGGCCCCGCCCCCGGGAACAACAGGCGCCCCTCCGCGCTGCGGAACCCGTCGGGCCCGAACGACAGAGGACCGACTCGGTCGCTCATGCCGTACTCGGCCACCATGGCCCGGGCGATCTCGGTGGCTCGCTGGAGGTCGTTCTGGGCTCCGGTGGAGACCTGGTCGAAGCAGATCTCCTCGGCGGCCCGTCCGCCGAGGAGGATGGCCAGGCGGTCCTTCAGCTCGGGCTCGGTGAGCAGGTAGCGGTCCTCCAGGGGCCGTTGCATGGTCATGCCGAGGGCGGCCGCGCCACGGGGGATGATCGAGACCCGGTGCACCGGATCAGCTGTGGGCATGTCCAACGCGACCAGGGCGTGGCCCATCTCGTGCTTGGCCACGATCTCCCGCTCCCGCTCGGACATCACCCGGCTCTTCCGCTCGAGGCCCGCCGTCACTCGGTCGATGGCCTCCTCCAGTTCCGGCATGGTCACCGAGTTCTTTTCACGGCGCGCGGCGAGCAGCGCGGCCTCGTTCACCACGTTTGCCAGATCGGCCCCCGTGAACCCGGGCGTTCGGGATGCCAGGATCCGAAGATCCACGTCGGGATCGAGCGCAACGCCCCGCGCGTGCACGCGCAGGATGGCCTCCCGCCCCCGGAAGTCGGGACGGTCCACCACGACTTGGCGGTCGAACCGTCCTGGTCGGGTGAGGGCCGGGTCCAGGACGTCGGGCCGGTTGGTCGCGGCCATGATGATGACGCCCTTCGACGAGTCGAACCCGTCCATCTCCACCAAGAGCTGGTTCAGGGTCTGCTCCCGCTCGTCGTGGCCGCCGAACCCCCCGGCCAGGGCGCCGCCCCGGCCCTTGCCGATGGTGTCGATCTCGTCGATGAACACGAGCGCCGGGGCCCGCTCCTTGGCTTGCTGGAACAGCTCCCGGACCCGAGCCGCGCCGAGGCCCACGAACATCTCAACGAACTCCGAGCCCGACATGAAGAAGAACGGCACGTCCGCCTCGCCGGCTACGGCCCGGGCCAGTAGGGTCTTGCCGCACCCAGGGGGGCCGAGCAGCAGCACGCCCTTGGGGATCCGCCCCCCCAGGCGCTGGTACTTCTTAGGGTTCTTCAGGAAGTCCACGATCTCGCGGAGCTCCTCCACGGCCTCATCCAGGCCCGCCACGTCGGCGAAGTTCGTCTTCATCTCCTTGCGGTCGTAGATCCGCACCTTGTTGCGGCCGAGGTTCAAGGCGGCGGAGGTCTGCGCGCCGCTCATCCTGCGGATCAAGAAGAACCACAGCAGCCCGAACAGGAGCAGCGGCAGAACCCAGGCCAGCAGGAAGCTCTGGAGGCCGCTCGCGGGGTCGCCCGTGTACTTCACGTTCTTCTCGTCCAGGAGGTCCGGCAGGGTGGTGGTGCCCTGAAGGATGGGCGGGATGTTCGTGGTGAAGTCGACCTCGTCGCCGCCCTCTCTGTAGGTGCCGGAGACGGAGGTCTCGGAGATCCGAACGGTGCCCACGATCTGGCCCTGTTCCACCTTGGCCAGGAACGCGGAGTAGTCGATGGCGTTCGGCCGGGGTGCCGCAAGGTACTGGAACAGGAAGAAGACCACCAGGAAACCGATCACCCACACCCATGGGGATGTTCGGAGGCGCCTGGGTTCCCCGGGGCTGCCGCGGCTGCCGCCGAGATCGAACCCGGGCCAGCGGCCGCGCTTGTCGTTCTTCCCATCCGCCATGGCACCCATCTTCGCACCGGACCCGCGATGTGACAGCCTCGCCGGCCGGTCGATGCGCGACGCGAGCCGGAGCATCCGGGCCGGCCTGGGAACGATGCGGGATACTGAGGGGCGCCCTGCACCTGGGGAGCGGAGGAGGAGCTGAGCATGGTGATGGGCGTCGGCCCGAAGGGAGGGCCTCGTGGCGCGTAGCAAGGCGGCGCCTCCGGACGACCCCGTCCTGAAGGAACGGTTCGAGCGGGACGTTCTGCCGCTCCTGCCCAACCTGTTCTCGGCGGCGCTCCGCCTCACCCGGAACCCGTCGGACGCCGAGGACCTCGTCCAGGAGGCCTACCTCCGGGCCTTCCGGGGATTCTCCGGGTTCGAGGAGGGCACGAACCTCCGGGCCTGGATGTACCGGATCCTCACGAACACGTTCATCAACACCTACCGGAAAAGGCAGCGCGAGCCGGTCACGGTGCAGGAGGATGACCTTGAGGACTGGTACCTGTACGACAAGCTGGGGGAGACTGGGGTCGAGCCGTCGGCCGAGGCCGAGGTGCTCCGGCGGATGCCCGACGAGGACGTCCAGCGGGCCCTGGAGGACCTGCCGGAGGGGTTCCGGCTGGCCGTGCTGCTGGCCGACGTGGAGGGGTTCGCGTACAAGGAGATCGCCGAGATCTTGGACATCCCCATCGGGACGGTCATGTCGCGCCTGCACCGGGGAAGAAGGGCGCTGGAGAAGGCGTTGTGGGAGAAGGTACGGGAGAGAGGCCTTGTGTCCGATTGACTGCCAGCAGGCTCTGAAGCAGATCGAGCTCTTCCTGGACGGCGAGCTCGATCCGTCGCTGCACGCCGAGGTCCGCCAACACCTCGGAGGGTGCGGCTCATGTGCGGACCGCTCGGAGTTCCAGCGGCACCTGAAGGAGCTGCTGAAGGCGAAGTGCGGCTGCGACCAGGTCCCCGCCCACCTCGTGGAGCGAGTGAGCCGGCTGCTGCACGAGACGCCGCCCGCCTAGCCCGCCGTGGACGAGCTCGGGACCATCCTCGGTGTGTGGGCCCACCCGGACGATGAGACCTACCTCACGGCCGGGCTGATGGCTCGGGCCGTTCGAGCCGGCTCGCGCGTGGTCTGCGTGACCGCGACGCGCGGGGAGGGTGGCTCGCTGGACGAGGAGCGGTGGCCCTCGGCGACTATGGGCGACGTGCGAGAGCAGGAGCTGATGCGGGGGTTCGCCATACTGGGGGTCACCGAGCACCACTGGCTCGACCTGCCGGACATCGACATGGACACCGCGTTGCCCGAGGCGGGGGCCGGCAAGGTCCGGGCCATCCTCGAGGAGGTCAAGCCGGATACCGTGCTGACCTTCGGGCCGGACGGGATGACCGACCATGCCGCGCACAAGTCCGTGTGTCGGTGGACGACCGAGGCCTTCCACGAGCTCGCGAAGACCGGCGCGATGCTCCACTACGCGACCTACCCGCCGGAGTGGGCGCAGGAGTGGCTCCCGAAGCTCGAGCCGTTCAACATCTTCCGGCCCGGCACCCCGCCCGTCACCCGGAGGGAGCGGCTCAGCATCGATTACGAACTGCCGCCCGACATCCTGGACCTGAAGCTCCGGGCCATCCAGGAGCACGTGAGCCAGGTTGAGGGGATGGTCCACGTGTTCGGCGCGGGCGGCCTTCGGGGGGCCATGGCGGTCGAGTGCTTCCGGCTGGCGGCGATGAAGGCGTGACCGGGCTCACCATCGGGCTCATGGGGGCGGGCGAGTTCGACCCGTGGGCGGAGGCGGTCGACCGGTGGCTGCTCGCGCGGGCGGGCGCCGGCGACGGGCTGGTCGTGATCGTGCCCACGGCCAGTGCGGCCGAAGGCGACGACGTCTTCGACTCGTGGGGGGAGAAGGGACTCGCGCATTACGCCCGGTTGGGGGTTCCCGCCGAGGTGGTGCCGCTCAAGACCAGGGAGGACGCTTCCCGGAAGGACCTCCTCCCCATCCTGGACCGGGCGTCGGTGGTGTTCTTCTCCGGAGGGAACCCCGCGTACCTCTCGGCCACGCTGAGAGGCACGCCGTTTTGGTCCGCCCTCGTGGAGCGGCTCGATCGAGGGCTGGCCTACGCGGGGTGCAGCGCCGGCATGGCGTGTCTCCAGGAGATCACCTACGACAGCGACGTGAACGAGATGAGCGAGGAGCTGTTCAAGCCGGGGCTCGGCCTGTTCCAGGAGGTGGCGTTCGGGCCGCACTGGGACATGCTCGACAACTGGGTCCCTGGGGCCCGCCAGTACCTCAGCTCGTGGGTGCCGGACGGATGGCGGGTGCTGGCGCTCGACGAGAACACGGCCGCGGTGGGGGATGGATCGCGCTGGTCGGTGCTCGGCTCGGGATCGGCCCACACGCTGGTGGACGGCACGTGGCAGGATCACCCCGCCCGTTCGTCGTTCGCGCTCCCCCTTCGAAGGGCGGCGCAACCGGCGTAGGAACGGATCGAGGTTCTCGGCGGGAAGGGAGGGACCGGCGATGGTGCTGGTGCAGTTCCGCGTGACGGTGCCCGACGTGGATCAGTTCAAGGCGGCGTACGAGAAGTGGCGGAGCACGTTCGAGCAGGATGGGGCGGGCGATCAGCGGCTCTTCCGGAGCGAGTCGGACCCGAACGAGATCACGATGATGGCGGAGTGGGAGTCCCACGACGTGATGATGGTGTCCTCGGACAAGCGGGGCGACGCTTTCCAGGCGGACGCCGGAACGCAAGGGCTCGAATGGGAGACGCGGATCTGGCATCCGCTGGCTTGAGAGAGGCGCCATGACGAAGAAGGCGTCGAAGGGACTCGATCGCGCCAGCCCCGCCGAGGAGCGCGCCCCGGAGATCGTCCGGATCCTCTCGGGGACCCACCCCGACGCCAAGGTCGCCCTGAACTTCTCGACCCCGCTCGAGATGCTTGTGGCCACGATCCTGTCGGCCCAGTGCACCGACGAGCGGGTCAACCGGGTCACCAAGACCCTCTTCGACAAGTATCACACGCCGGAGGACTACCTGAGGGTCCCCGAGTCCGAGCTCGCCGCCGATATCAAGCCAACCGGCTTCTTCAACCAGAAGACGAAGTCGATCCGTGGGGCATGCCGTCGGATCGTTGAGGTGTACGGGGGCGAGGTCCCCGACGCCATGGAGGATCTGGTCACCCTGCCGGGGGTGGCCCGCAAGACCGCGAACATCGTGCTCGGCAACGCCTTCGACAAGGTCGAGGGCATCGCCGTCGACACCCACGTGCGCCGGCTGGCCGACCGCCTTGGGTTCAGCAAGGAGAAGGATCCGGACAAGGTCGAGCGGGACCTCATGCGTCTGATCCCGAGGCAGCGGTGGTTCCCGTTCACCTACGTGCTGATCGACCACGGGCGGGCCATCTGCGTGGCGCGGAACCCGAAGTGCGAGATCTGCCCGGTGAGCGACCTCTGCCCGGCCAGCCGGGCCTGAACGCCGGCCGGAGCACGGGTCGGGTCACCCCAGGGCCGCGACCTGCTCGCGCCGGGTCCTTCTCAGGGCGCGGCGCTCATCCTCGGACAGCCCGCCCCACACCCCGGAGTCCTGGCCCGTGGCCAGCGCCCATTCCAGGCACTGGACCCGCACGGGACACATGGCGCAGACGGCCTTTGCCGACTCGGCCTGGGCAACTGCCGGCCCTGTGGTCCCGGTGGGGAAGAACAGGTCGGGATCGACCCCGATGCACCTGGCCCACCGCACCCAGTCCACGGCCCACCCCTCTGACCTGCGGTTCCCAGCGAACCCCAGCGGGCGAGGGGTCGAGCGGCGCCGACTATACTCCGACGAGTTTTCCACACGCAATGGCCGAACACGACCTCGACCCGGAAGCCTTCCCGCTGGTTGTGGCGCACCGCGGGGCCTCCTCCACCCACCCCGAGAACACGCTGGCGTCGTTCCGGGCCGCTTTGGACCTCGGGGCGCCCCTCGTGGAGCTGGACGTCCGCCCGTCCGCGGACGGGGTCCCGGTGGTTCTCCACGACCCCGACGTGTCCCGGACGACCGACGGCTCCGGCCTGGTCCACCAGTTGACTCTCGAGCAACTCCAGAAGTTCAACGCCGGCACCGCCGAGCGACCCGAGCGGATCCCCGAGCTGCGGGAGGTGCTGGAGCTGGTCAGCGGACGAGGAGGCCTGGCCCTGGAGATCAAGAACCTCCCGGGAGAGCCTGCCTACGACGAGGAGCGGGAGGCCGTAGCGGAGGCCGCCCTGTCCGAGATCGATGCAACGAGCTTCCAGGGCCCGGTCCTGGTGCTCTCGTTCAACCCCAGGTCCATCGCCGCGTCGAAACGGATCGCCTCCGGCATCGCCACGGGCTTTCTGGTCACCGACGCGGTCGATCCCGACTCCGCCCTGGCGCTCACGGTGAAAGCTCGGCACGAGTTCGTCCTCCCGGGCCATCGCGGGGTGATCGCAGCGGGACCCGGGTTCGTGTCGCGCGCGCACGAAGCCGGCGTGCGCGTCGGCACGTGGACGGTGGACGACCCGGCCACGGTCCGCATGCTGTTCGACTGGGACGTGGACGCGGTTGCCTCAAACGATCCCGCCATGGCGCTGGGGGTCCTTGCCGAGAGGCGCGACGGCTCCTAGCGACGCCCTCGTCGCCGGTCGCTCAGGGGGAGGGCGAGGTGGTCGGCGAGGGAGAAACGGTCGGGGAGGGGGATGCGCTCGGGGTGGGGAAAGGTGACGGCGGGGGCACCGGCAGGACACTCAGCGTGAGGGAGGCGGGCCTGACGGCCGCGCCCTCTGCGTCCGTGGCCGAGATCACCACCTGGTAGTCGCCGAGAACGGTGGGCTGGGTGGCCGGATCCCCCGCCGGCCACTGCAGGTCGATCGCTTGCCCGCCGAGCGTCGGGAACCCGGCGAACACGCCTCCGGCCGGATCCATGATGGTGACGGTCCACGTCATCGACGTCGACCCCTTCGCCCGGATCCGGACGTCGGGGGGCTGGCCGATCACTACGGACGTCGTGGACAGGCTGGGCTTGTAGATCTTCGGCAGGCCCATGGCGGCGACGTTGGAGCGGATCTGCGGCAGCAGCGCGTACAGGAACCGACCCGGGCATGCCGTGATCCCGGTGTCGCGGTGGCCGGAGATCGTGCGGAGCCTCACCGCCGCGCCGGCCGCGTACTTCGTCGTATCGCCGCCGGCCGAGACCATCACGGTTCGGGCTGCCGGGTTCACGTGTCCCACATCGAGGCGCCACGCCAGCACGCGCTCCAGCACGCGCACTACGGCCTCGGGTGGCGGCGCGCCGTCGAAGTTCCCCATCACCGACACCGAGAACGCCCCGGTGTTGAACCCGACCTGAGCCGCGCCGATCACGTTGCTGGTGACGCCTCCGGAACGGCCCTCGAACACGTCGCCGAACCGGTCGACCAGGAGGTTGTAGCCGATGTCACACCAGCCGCGGCCGTTGGTGTGGTAGGCGTAGACGCCGCGGACCACATCGTCGGCCTGCTGGCGCGTGTACGAGTTCGTCCCTGCGGTGTGGTGGACGAACCCCATCTTCAAGACGTCCGCCACGAGCGGCGTGCAGTTCATCAGCCTGGGGTCGGCGCCCCACCGGTCGCGGGTGATGATCCTGGGCCGGCGGGTTAGGGCCTCCGCAGCCGATGGGGCGAACGGACCGGCCGGCGCCCCCACCGCCATCGGGCCCGCGTCCTTCGGACCGGTGCCGGGGCCGGCCGGGGTGCCCGAGCTGTTGATGAACAGGACGCGGACGTTCGAGACCCTGGCGCCCTTCGGGAGCGCCATCGAGAACCGGACGCACCGGGAGCCTCCGGTCCACAGGTACGAGGAGCCCTGCCGGGTCGCGAGGTACTCGGGCGTTCCGGGATCCGCGCCCCCCTCCGCATCCACGAACACCCCTCTGCCGTAGGACCGGCCGTCGGCGCTCGTCGCCACGAGGGCCGACAC
>JBOGVI010000061.1:0-3534 GCA_050692695.1 Actinomycetota bacterium | reverse complement strand
GTGCCGACCGGACAGGGAGCCCGCCATGGAGCTTGCACTCCGGCACGGCCTCGCGGCCAGCGCTGGCTTGATGGAGACGCTGGCTGCGCTCACAGTTGTCGGGCGCATCATCGGTCCTTGCAGACATTGGCGCTAGTCGCGATACGAAGCAACCGAGCAATGAATCAGAAGCCCTTGACCTCGGGGCCATCGCCGCGGAGATCCGCGTGACGACGTTCCGCCGGCTCGGCCCGTCGGCAAACCCGTTCGTGCGGGCGGCCCAGTCGTGCCGCTCGTTCGTGGGTCTGTCCATCGCCAGGCTGTTCCCTCCACGCGAGGCCGGCCTGCTGATGGGCCTGGCTCTCGGCGACGATTCCCGACTCGATCCGGCCCTGGCCCGGGACTTCCAGGCGACCGGCCTGGGTCACCTCCTGGTGGTTTCCGGGGAGAATGACACCAATGTGATTGCCCGGAACCAGTCCGCGAGGTATTCGGCCGATCGCTCCGGAGTGCCCGGTCAGGCGGTAACCGGACTTTCTGCGCACTACGAGGGATCAACCGTCCAGATGAAGCACGGGGGCGAATCGAAACGTGGTCCTGGGCTTGGTGCCCCCGGGGGGGAGTCGGACCAGACCTGCGCAGATTGGTAAGACTCCGGCAGCGGCTACGACTGCGCCTGAGGCGGTCGGTCTGATCCGACGAGGCTCCGTGAAGCCGGAATGCGACTCCATCACAATCCCATCAGCCGGGAAAGCCCGCGGGGCGAGGTAGCCAGAAGGGGGAGCGTTGCAACCAGGTCCTGCGGAGCACGAATTGTCCGTTGACGGTTCGGACACCACGTCGGCGTGCTCCTAGCGCCTGGAGTAGTGTGTGACTCCGACACCCGGTTGCTGGAACGAGGCGGGACAACGCCAGACGGAGGTCGGCGCAAGGCGCTCGTCGAGGTCGCGCGCGTCGGGCTAGGCTCTTGGGATGCCTGAGATTCGACGAGCTCCGCCGCCTTGGGGCCGGAAGCACTCGCGGCCCTGCTCAGCGTGATCATGGCGCACGACGACCCAATCTACGTCGCCGCTCGCCGCGTCATCGACGCTGGGCTCGGGTCCGATGGCTCCGCCTTCACCCCGGGCCGGCCCATCTGGACCGCCGGTACGGCCGACGACCTCTATCACCGGTTTGTGGAGTCCCCGGACCTCGGATCAGAGAACTTCATCACAAAGCTGTCTGGTCAGCTCCGAGAGGCGCCTGGTGAAACTGTCCAGCTCGCCGCAGAGCTTCTGTACCTCCATCTGCTCGCACCCATCGACATAGGCGGGCCGGCCAAACGGGCCCTCCTGACGAAGACCCTGGCACTCTCACCGGAGCCGATCGCCATTCCCGATGAACTCGATGCCGCTCTCGACGGGGGCTTCGCACGCGTCGGAACCGCGTACCTCACCCAGCGCGACCGGCAGCTAGCCTTCCTAGTGCGCTTCGTCCAGGCATGGAAGAAGCTGGCTCCGGAAGAGGTGAAGACCGCCTTGACCGATCCATGGGCGTTTCGCGCGGTTGTCGACTCCGTCCCCGTTGGCAGTGCGTACAGCCAGCGAAACGCGCTGTTGCACCTGGCCTACCCCGAGGTCTTTGAATCGATCGTCTCGCGCAGTCACAAGAGCGCCATCCTCGCTGCGTTTGCCGGTGACCTTCCCGCCCCCACCGGCGATGAGGACCGAGACCTGCTGGCGTTGAGGCAGATGCTCGAAGCTCGCAAGGGCGGTCCGATCAGCTTCTACGATGAGGAGCACGCTTCCCGGTGGCGGACCAAGGCCGTGCGGGCGGTCGCGTCGAAGCTTCGCGGGTGGCTCGTTCGCGGTGCCAACGTGGATGGCAACAACCTCGTTTCCGACTGGCTGGCCCACGGCTATTGCTCCATCGCCTACCCAGCCTTGCCGGAAATAGGACCCGGATTGAGCCGAGCGCAGCTTGATGAAGTCGTTGCCCAAGGCCATCCGGACTTCACCGTTCGTCAGCGCTCGATCCACGTGGGCGTCCTGGATCGCTTCCTCAATCAAATGCAGCCCGGCGACCTCGTAGCCACCGTGGACGGCCCTGGTCTGTACGTTGGGGTGGTGACGGGACAAGCGACGTGGCAGGAAACCCCCGTGGGGCTTTCGAACCGTCGTCGGACTGTGGATTGGGTTCGCTCAGATCCGCCCTTGCGGAGGGACCAGCTCTCCGAAGACACCCGAGACAAGCTCCAAGGGCAGATGACCGTCAGCGACCTCGGCGCGGAAGTTGTGGAGTTCGCCAGACTGGCGGGTCTTGATGAGGAGCCGGTCGCCGAGGGCGGTGAGGCCGTCGAGCCAGGCGAGCTGACCGCGGTGGCCCTGCCCGAAGCCACGCCCGACCTTGCCCAGCGACTGTTCCTCGACCTGGCCTGGCTGAACGAGACCATCGACCTGCTTCGGGACAAAAGGCAGATCGTGCTGTACGGGCCGCCCGGGACTGGCAAGACCTATCTCGCCCAGGAGCTCGCCCTGTACCTCACCGAGCAGACCGGCGGTGAATACCGGCTGGTCCAGTTCCACCCCTCCTACGCCTACGAGGACTTCTTCGAAGGATTTCGGCCGCAAGAAGGGGTTGCCGCTGGCACCATCGCCTTCGCTCTGGAACCGGGACCGTTCAAGCTCCTGGTCAAGGAGGCCCTAGAGAATTCCGGGCATGCCTACGTGCTGGTGATCGACGAAATCAACTGGGCCAATCTGGCCAAGGTCTTCGGTGAGCTGTACTTCCTCCTGGAATACCGGGACCGGGCGGTGATGCTCCAATACTCGCCGACCCAGGAGTACCGGCTTCCCAAGAACGTGTTCCTCATCGGCACCATGAACACGGCCGACCGCTCCATCGCCCTCGTCGACGCAGCCATGCGCCGCCGGTTCGCCTGGCAGGGCCTGTTCCCTGGGGAGTGGCCCATCGCGGACATGCTCCGCCGCTGGCTCCAGGTACATCACCTTTCGCCCGACTGCGCGGATCTCCTCGACACCCTGAACGAACGGATCGGGGACCGCGATTCGGCCATCGGGCCCTCCTATCTCATGACCGAAGCGGTGGCCACCGAGGAGGGACTTCAGCGGGTGTGGAAGCACCAGATCCTGCCGCTCCTAGAGGAACGGCACGTGGGGGATGGCCTGGACGTTGCCGCGACCTACGGACTGGCGGCGCTCCGCTCACACATTGTCCCCTCGGTCCCCGTGAGCGTGGAGCCCGAGCCGCCGTCTGAGGAGCAGGGCGAACCCGCGACGTGAGACGACTCACCTTGCCCGAGTACACCACCCGGGCCTACGAGCCGCTTCCCACCGCCGATGCCATCGCCTTGGCCCGGACCGGTGCTGTTCGGGTCGCCACCGATCTCGCCGGGCGCACCACGTTGACCTCGGGTTCATCGGTGGGTGTGGTTCGGGTGGGGGAGGTCGAGCTTCGCGTCAAGCCCAAGCTCGGGATCCGCCGCCTCCTCTGGCTCCTCGGCTACGCGAGCGATCCCCGCGGCTGGCATGACGACCAGGCGGTCGATCTCGTCGT
>JBOGVI010000060.1:0-1901 GCA_050692695.1 Actinomycetota bacterium | reverse complement strand
CCTCCCGACTGAGCGGCGAGCCCTTCTCGGCCCTCGGCGCGTGGCGGGTGGTCCAGGCTGAAGGAGCGAGGGTCCGCACCGAAGAGGGGGAGCTCGTCGCCTCGGTGTTCGAACTGGGTGAAGCACCACCCGACGTCGGGCCCCCTCCCGAGCTCGTGGTGGTGGAGGCCGACGGCACCTACCTGGCCGCCCAGGGCGAGCAGGGCGATCGCTTCGAGGTCAAGACCGGGGTGTTCTACACCGGCAAGGACCGATCGGGCGGCAGAGCTCACCGCAGGTGGAGGCTGCTCAACAAGGGCTGCTACGCCACGACCGGTGACCAGGACGCCTTCGGAAAGGGTCTGGCTGCCCGGGGCTTTGCCTGGGTCGGGCTGCACCGAGCCCCCCACGTGCTCTGCGTGCACGATGGGCTCGACGAGTACGGGCAGGGCTTCCACGACTGGTTCCCCACCGCCACCCATCAGATCGATCACTTCCACGTCGCCGAGCGGATTTGGCAGCTCTCCGGCGCCGACGCCAAGGCGTTCAAGCGGCTGAAGCAACGGGCGTTCTCCGATCCGGTGGCGTGCGCTCGCAGCCTCCGCCGCTCGCCGCGGTTCCGAACCGAGATCGCCGCCGAGGTCGCCGGCTACCTGGAAGCGGTCGCTGCCGATCTTCACGGGATCGATCGCCTCCCCCGCCGCCTGCGCAACGGACGGATGCACGTGGTCGGCTCCGGCGTGGTCGAGAAGCACCAGGACCTGTTGGTCAAGCGTCGGATGAAGGGCAGGGGGATGCGGTGGACGCGTCGGGGCGCTGACCACCTGCTTGCCCTGCAAGCCCGACGCTTCTGCGACCGCTGGCCGACCGAGTGGGGCGTGGTCGCCAGCTAACATCAGCGGCACGGCGGCACCGCAGGTCGCTCAGGCCTTCGGTGCGCATCCCCTCGGTGAACCGAGGGGCTGGTCGTCAGGGTGAGCCGCTCGTCGACTCCCCGGGCTCAACTGCGGAAGTTGGAACGCTTAGTCGCCGGGATGGCCGACCCGGCCGTTTGCATCGCCGGACGGCTCGATTTAAGCTCCGTCCCGCGTTGCCGCCTGGTCGCGTACCGAGGGGGGTGAGGTCGTGGGCGGAGTGGTCTTTGCGCTTGTGATCTTCTTGGCAACCCTTGCCTGCATCTGGGCCCTTGTGTGGGCGTCCAAGTACTGAGGTCGGGTTCGTCCATCGCCTGAGCAGGCGACCCGGCCCCCTCCTCTCATCGATGGGATAGGCCTCCGTCTATGTTGGGGTTGTCCCGTGCCGTCGCCGGCCTCGGGCCAGCCGAGCGCCTGGTCCGTATTGCGCGAGCAGCGGCGACGGAGGTATAACCCGTCCTGGCGAGCATCGATCGGGAGGGCATCGTGCCAAAGGAGGAAGGCAGATGAAGGACGGCAAGTTCGTCTTCGACGCCCACACGGGGGTGTGGGACGCAAGCCAGGAGAACTGCAAGAACCGCTTCGGGGAGGCCTTCATCGAGACCTTCTACGCCTTCCACGTGGGCTTCAATCCCCCCGACCCCGAGTGGAAGATGGACTACGAGAGCGTCTTCCGCAAGACGGACGTGGACTGGTACTTCGATGAGATGTTCGTCAAGGGCGACGCCGACGTGGCCATCCTCTCGACGCAGGTCCTGTTCGACTTCTACCACAAGGGGTTCGTGACGGCTGAGAGCAACGCCCGCGTGCGGGATCGGTTCCCAGACAGGATCATCCCGCTCGGCGGCGTCGACCCGCGGGCCCCAAACGCCCTTGAAGAGGTCGAGCGCCAGATCACCGAGCTCGGCATGCAGGGGTTCAAGTGGTACACGGCCGAGTGGCGGGGCGAGTCGCGCGGGTGGAGGGCGAACGACCCCATGGTGTTCCCGCTGTACGAGAAGTGCCTCG
>JBOGVI010000059.1:0-2051 GCA_050692695.1 Actinomycetota bacterium | reverse complement strand
AGGGCATCCGGTACGAGAACGAGGTTGTCCGCAAGAAGGCCGGGAAGGCAGCGAAGGGCGGGGCCGGATGAGGCTCGTTTCGAACGCGAAGGACAAGCGGGGGGCGAGGGTCCGCCGGCACCTCCGGGTCCGCAGGAAGATCGCCGGCTCGGCGGCCCGTCCGCGCCTGGCCGTGTACCGGTCCAACCGCCACATCTACGCGCAGCTCATCGACGACGTCTCCGCCCGCACGCTGGCGTCGGTATCCGACCGCGACGTCACGGCCAAGGGCGACAAGAAAGACGTGGCCAAGGCGGTGGGCGCGGTCATGGCGGAGCGGGCCAGGCAGATCGGGATCGATCGTGCGGTGTTCGATCGCGGGGGCCGGCTGTACCACGGGCGGGTCGCCGCGCTGGCCGAAGGGGCCAGGGAAGGGGGACTCGCGGTCTGATGCGAAGGTACGACGCGTCCAGCGAACAGAAAGGCCTGTACGAGGAGCGGGTCATCGCCATCAACCGAGTGGCAAAGGTCGTGAAGGGCGGCCGCCGCTTCTCGTTCGCCGCGCTCGTGGTGGTGGGCGACGGCGCTGGCCGCGTCGGCGTGGGCTACGGGAAGGCCAAGGAGGTGCCCGCGGCCATCACCAAGGGTGTCGAGGAGGCCAAGCGGAAGATGTTCGATGTGCCGATGATGGGCACGACGATCCCCCACCAGGTGACCGGGGAGGACGGGGCCGGCGTGGTGCTGCTCAAGCCCGCCGCCCCCGGCACCGGGGTCATCGCCGGGGGGGCGGTCCGGGCACTGGTCGAATGTGCCGGGATCAAGGACATCCTGTCCAAGTCGCTCGGCTCCAGCAACGCGATCAACATCGTAAGGGCCGCCGTGGATGGCCTGAACCAGCTGCGCAAGCCAGAGCAGATTGCCCGGCTCCGAGAGCGCCAGGTCCACGAAGTGGCTCCCAAGCCCATGGTCGACGCGGTGGTGGCGGCGCAGGAGCGGATGCAGGCCGCAAGGGCCGCCAAGCTCGAGGAGGTGTACGGTGACCAGGCTTAAGGTCACACAGGTCCGAAGCGTCATCCACCGGCCGAAAGACCAGAAGGACACCGTCCGCCGGCTCGGCCTGCATCGGGTAAACGACACGGTGGTCAAGGAGGACCGGCCCGAGATCCGGGGCATGATCGCCAAGGTCCGCCACCTCATCAGGGTCGAGGAGGTGGCCGAATGAAGCTCCATCACCTCCGTCCGGCGGTCGGTGCCACGCAGCCCAAGACCCGGGTGGGCCGAGGACGGGCGGGCAGAAGGGGCAAGACGGCCGGCCGGGGCACGAAGGGCTGGGGCGCGCGCCACAACCCCAAGCTGGGGTTCGAGGGCGGTCAGATGCCGCTGCAGCGCCGGGTGCCCAAGCTGAAGGGCTTCACCAACCGCAACCGGGTGGAGTACTCGGTTGTGAACGTGGAGAAGCTGGCCCAGGTGTTCCCGGGGGGCGAGGTCGACCCAGCGGCGATGCTGGAGCACGGGCTGGTCCACAAAGGACTGCCGGTCAAGGTGCTGGCCCGAGGCGACATCGACCGGGCCCTGATCGTACGGGCCCACGCGTTCTCCGAGGCCGCCAGAGCGAAGATCGAAGGAGCCGGGGGCAAGGCCCAGGTCATCACGTGACGGGGTAGAATCGAGTTCTCGTGCTGCGAGCCTTCGTCAACGCCTTCAAGATCCCGGATCTTCGCAAGAAGATCCTGTTCACGCTGTTCATCATCGCCATCTACCGGTTCGGCTCGCACGTGCCGGTGCCGGTGGTGAACATCGAGATCCTCCAGCGGCAGCTGGAGGCGCAGGGTGCGCAGGGGTTCCTGAACTTCATCGACTTCTTCTCCGGCGGGGCGCTCACGCGGATGGCCGTGTTCGGGCTGGGGATCATGCCCTACATCACGAGCTCGATCATCATGCAGCTCCTCGTGGTGGTGATCCCCAAGCTCGAGCGGTGGCAGAAGGAGGGTGAGACGGGGATCAAGAAGATCAACCAGGCGACCCGCTACGTCACCGTGGTGCTGGCGCTCCTCCAGTCCACCGGCCTGGTG
>JBOGVI010000058.1:0-13745 GCA_050692695.1 Actinomycetota bacterium | reverse complement strand
TCTGGGATTACGGCCCGCTCGGGGTCGAGCTGAAGCGGAACATCAAGGCCGCCTGGTGGCGGGCCATGGTGCAGCTCCGGGACGACGTGGTCGGGCTGGAGAGCTCGGTCATCATGTCGCCCCGCGTCTGGGAGGCGAGCGGCCACCTCCGGTCGTTCACCGACCCCCTGGTGGAGTGCCTGAACTGCCATCAGCGGTTCCGGGCCGACCACCTGCCCGGGTTTCACGCGCCCCAGTCGGGGCACGAGGAAGACGAGAGCACGGTCGACATGGCCCGCGGGCCGAAGTGCCCGAACTGCGGGCACGACCGGTTCACAGACCCCCGCAACTTCAACCTGATGTTCAAGACCTACATGGGGCCGGTGGAGGAGGACGCGGCCACCGTGTACCTGCGGCCGGAGACGGCCCAGGGGATGTTCGTCGACTTCGCCACGGTCCAGCAGGCCACCCGGAAGAAGATCCCGTTCGGCATCGCCCAGCAGGGCAAGTCGTACCGGAACGAGATCACGCCGGGGAACTTCATCTACCGGACCCGGGAGTTCGAGCAGATGGAGATGGAGTTCTTCGTGGAGCCCGGGACCGACGAGGAGTGGCACGAGTACTGGATCAACGAGCGGCTCCAGTGGTATGTGGACCTGGGGATCCGAATGGAGAACCTGCGGCTGCGCGAGCACACGAAGGACGAGCTGTCGCACTACTCGAAGCGGACGGTGGACGTCGAGTACCGCTTCCCGTTCACGGACTGGGGGGAGCTCGAGGGCATCGCCAACCGGACGGACTTCGACCTGAAGGCGCACGCGAAGGCGAGCGGCGAGGAGCTCACGTATTTCGACCAGGACAAGCAGGAGCGCTCCTACCCGTATGTCATCGAGCCGGCGGCGGGCGTGGACCGGGCGCTGCTCGCCTTCCTGCTCGACGCGTACCGCGAGGAAGAGGCCCCCACGGCCTCCGGCGGGACCGAGAAGCGTACGGTGCTGGCGCTCCACAAGGACCTCGCGCCGGTCAAGGTCGCCGTGCTGCCGCTGTCCCGGAACGAGGCCTTGAGCCCCGACGCCCTGGCCGTGTTCGACCTGCTGAAACCCCACTGGATGGGTAGCTTCGACGACGCGGGGTCCATCGGGCGCCGGTACCGGAGGCAGGACGAGGTAGGCACGGCGTTCTGCGTGACCGTGGACTTCGACACGCTGGAGGATCGGCAGGTCACGGTCCGGGATCGCGACACGATGCGCCAGGACCGCATTCCGGTCGACACCCTCCTCGCCTACCTGCGGGAGCGGCTGTGACGGTGGCCGAACGCGACCCACCCGAGACGGTTGATGCCCATCGCCTGCGGCAGGGCTGGGTCGGCCTGTACGCTGCGGCGTTCGTGCTGATGCTCATGGCCGCCGCGATCCTCGTGATCGCGGCCCTGGGTTCGCTGAGCTCCATCCGGCTGCTGTGGGCCTCGGCGGCCTGCTCCATCGGGGCCATGGTGGCTGCCGCGGCCGGCGTGGTGGCCCCTCGGCGGTGATCGTGCGATCGCGCCCGGCCGTCTCGCTCTTCGTTCTGCTCCTGACGGGGCCGGCGTGCTCCGGCTCGGGGCCGTCCGACCCCGATACCAGGGCGCCGGTCCCCTCGTCGCCGGAGTCCGTCTCCCCGGTGCCGGCCGGACCTGGTTCGGCCCAGGCCGCCCTGGAGCGGCTCTGCGAGTACCCGCCGCCGCAAGCGCCTGCGGGCGGGGCGGGGGAGGGCCCGAAGCCGCCGGCCATCGCCCAGGTCGAGCGGCAGGTGCAGGAGATCCGGGGCCTTCGGTTCACCGAGCCGGTTACCGTGGACGCGGCGTCCCATGCCGAGCTCGTGGAGGGGCTGGAACGATCCTTCGACGCGGCCTACCCCGCGGAGCTCTACGAACGAAGGACCGCGGCATGGCAAGCCATCGGGGTGATGCCGGCCACGACGGGCGTGCGGGAGGCGCTGGAGGCCTTCGCCGGCAGCCAGGTGATCGGGTACTACGACTCGGTCTCCGGCGAGCTGGTGTTCATGGGGGCCGAGGATCCCACGGCGTTGGAGCGCGTCACGCTGGCTCACGAGCTCACGCATGCCATCGACGACCAGCACTTCGGCCTGGAGCGGATCGACCGGCTGGCGAACACCTGCCGGGACGAGGCGTTCCAGGCGGCGCTCGGCATGGTGGAAGGCAATGCCACGCACTTCATGCTCGTCTACGCGCAGCGGTACCTCACGATCGAGGAACAGCTCGAGATCGGCCTCCAGGCCCCGCCTTCCACGGAAGGCATCCCGGCGTTCATCCTGGAGATGCAGTCGTGGCCGTACACGGCGGGGCTGTTGTTCGTGCAGGCCCTGGAGGCCCGGGGCGGGATCGAGGCCGTGAACCGGGCCTTCACCCACCTCCCGGTGTCAACGGAGCAGATCATCCATCCCGAGCGGTATCCGAACGACGTGCCCAGGCCGGTGGACGTGCCGGACCTGGCGCCAGAGCTGGGGCGGGGGTGGACCGATCTCGACGTGATGGGCCTAGGGGAGGCGTTCCTGTCGATCATGCTCGGGCTGGAGCTCGACCGGACCGCCGCGGACGCCGCGGCGGCGGGGTGGGATGGGGCGATCTACCGGGCCTGGGTGAACGGCGACCGAGTCGCGGTGGTCCTGTCCACGGTGTGGGATCGGCCGGAAGACG
The DNA here is from genome assembly GCA_050692695.1 of Actinomycetota bacterium. Classification (GTDB taxonomy): domain Bacteria; phylum Actinomycetota; class UBA4738; order UBA4738; family HRBIN12; genus AC-69. The sequence goes on along the minus strand of JBOGVI010000058.1, from coordinate 11,071 downwards.
CGAGCGAGTTCGCGGCGGCGATGAGCGAGTACTTGGGTGATCGAGACGAGCGGTCGGCCACGGTTCTCCCGGTCGATGGGGACCGGGTCGAGGTGCTGTTCGCCTCGAATAGGGCCACGCTCTCCCGGCTGATCGCCGCGGCGGGCGCTGCCTTATGACCGACGAGGGGGATGGCCTGAACGAAGAGGTCCGCAAGGGTTGGGAGGCGATGGCGGACTTCTGGGGCGAGCAGATGGTGGCGATACCTCGCAGCGCTCGCTCATCGCCCCAGCGGTCGAGCGGCTGCTCGGCCTTCGCTCGGTCGAACGCATGATGGAGCTGGCCCGCGGGAACGGCGAGCTCGCCCGGCGGATGTCCCAGCTCGGGGCGACGGTCCTCGCCACCGATTTCAGCGAGCGGATGCTGGAGCTGGCCCGGGCTCGGGGACGAGCGGGGCATGGTTCGGACGCACTCGGTGAAGGTCGCGAGCTACATCCGCCACACCACTGGTTCGGCGTGGGGATCGAGGGACAGCCGGATGTGCAGCGGTACTTCCACCGGCCCATCAGCCTGCTGTTCACCACGAGCTTCCACCACGGGTTGGTGCTCGACGGCAGGAGCCGGTCCTCGAGCCCGACCAGGTCGAGCCGGGTTCGCCGTCTTCAGTGTTCGCGGAGGTGCCGGGTGTCCTGGTGGTCCGCATGCGCCTCCCCGTCGGATCGGGACGGGCCCCGACCGCCCAGCGTGGCTTGGCGTAGCCCGCGATGTCCTTCGAGAAGTCGACCGCGACATATGACTCGTCGCCATCTACCCAGGCGTCGTGCCCGGCCGAGATCTCGTACACGTCTCCTGGGCCCGCCTCGACTTCGGCGCCGTCGTCCATGACGGCGTGGAGCCGTCCTAGGATCACGTAGCCCTTTGTGGTGGACCTGGCACGAGTCTCCCCACGATCGGCTTCACGCTCGTGGACCGGACCACCGCCAGCCGGGGTCGAGTGTGGCCCGTCCCACCACCACCGAGCCGGCCTTCGCGACCTCTGCCCTCCTGTGCTCGAATGTGGACGTCGGCCTCCTTGTCGAGGTTCCTCACCTCGAGCGTCATGCTCCCCCTCCTCTCGTCAGTGCGAGAGACATCGGTGAGGGACCTTCGATCTGGCTGGGAGGCGGAGGCGGGCGGGGGGCCGGGCCCTCGCCGCTCGGGTTCCGTACACTGACCGTCTCGAGGCATCGAGGCACGTCCGGAGGCTTGCACATGGCCAAGTACGTCTACAACTTCTCCGAGGGCAACAGGGACATGAAGGACCTCCTCGGCGGGAAGGGGGCCAACCTCGCCGAGATGACGAACATGGGGTTGGCCGTGCCGCCGGGTTTCACCATCACCACCGAGGCGTGCCTGACCTACCTGGCGAACGGCGACTTCCCCCCGGGCCTGATCGAGGAGGTCGAGCAGCACCTTCGGCGCCTCGAGCAGGCCATGGGGAAGAAGCTGGGGGACCCGGACGATCCGCTCCTTGTCTCCGTTCGGTCCGGCGCGAAGTTCTCTATGCCGGGGATGATGGACACGGTGCTCAACCTGGGCCTGAACGAGGACTCCCTCCAGGGCCTGGCCAAGCAGTCCCAGGGAGACTGGCGGTTCGCCAACGACGCCTACCGTCGGTTCATCCAGATGTTCGGGAAGATCGTGATGGACGTGCCGGGGGACGCCTTCGAGCACGCGCTGGACAAAGCCAAGGAACGGAAGTCCCCCGGTGCCCAGGACACCGACCTCGACGTCGAGGACCTGAAGCGGCTGGTCGGCGAGTTCCTGGCCATCTACCACGAGCACACCGGGCAGGACTTCCCCATCGACCCACGGGAGCAGCTGCGGCTGGCGGTCGTAGCCGTGTTCAAGTCCTGGAACGGCAAGCGGGCCGTGGACTACCGGCGCCAGAACAGGATCCCGGACGACCTGGGGACTGCCGTGAACGTCGTGGCCATGGTGTTCGGGAACCGGGGCATGGACTCGGGCACCGGGGTGGCCTTCACGCGAGATCCGGCGACGGGGGAGAAGGTGCCGTACGGCGATTACCTTCCGAACGCGCAAGGCGAGGATGTCGTGGCCGGGATCCGGAACACGTTGCCGCTGGCGGAGCTGGAACGCCTGGACCCGGACTCGTACGTCAAGCTCCGCGAGGCCATGGACACCCTCGAGAAGCACTATCGGGACATGTGCGACATCGAGTTCACCATCGAGGAGGGCCGCCTGTGGATCCTCCAGACCCGGGTGGGCAAGCGCACGGCCTTGGCCGAATGGGTCATGGCCTACGACATGCTGGCCGAGGGACTGATCGACGAGGACACCGCGCTGCTCCGGGTCGACGCCGATCGGCTGGAGGAGCTGTTCAAGCGTGTCGTGTCGAGGCGGGCCAAGGCCGAGCCCATCGCCACGGGCCTGAACGCGTCCCCCGGCGCAGCGTCGGGCAAAGTGGTCTTCACCGCCGACGAGGCCGAGGAGTGGGCGAAGGGCGGCGAACGGGTGATCCTGGTCCGGCGGGAGACCACGCCCGACGACTACCACGGGATGATCGCGTCGCAGGGCATCCTGACCTCGGCCGGGGGGACGAACTCGCACGCCGCAGTGGTGGCCCGGGGCGAGGGGATCCCCGCGGTGTGCGGGGCGGACGCCATCAAGATCGACCTTGCCTCCCGCGCCTTCAACGCGAACGGCACGACGGTCCGGGAGGGCGAGCTCGTCACGATCGACGGGTTCACCGGGAACGTGTACGTGGGCGAGCTGCCGCTGGAGGAGTCGGTCCTGGAACGAGCCCGGAGCGGAGACCGCGCCGCTCGGGAGGAGAAGATCTGGGGGGCGTTCGAGCGGATCATGGCCCGCGCGGACGCGGTCAGGCGCCTCCGCGTGCGCGCGAACGCCGACACGCCCGAGCAGTCCGCGAACGCCCGCGAACGCGGCGCCGAGGGGATCGGCCTGTGCCGGACCGAGCACATGTTCCTGGGCGAGGGGCGGGTGGACGCCGTCCGGGAGATGATCTTCGCGGAGACGACGGAGGAGGAGCACGCCGCGTACGAGAAGCTGCGTCCGTTGCAGCGCAACGACTTCGTGGGCATCTTCAGGGCCATGGACGGGCTGCCGGTTACGGTCCGGCTCCTCGACCCACCGCTCCACGAGTTCCTCCCGGACCAGGTGGACCTCGCGGTCGAGGTCGCGACCATGGAGGCCCGGGGCGAGATCGGCCCGGCCCTCGACGAGAAGAAATCCATCCTGAAGAAGGTCAACGAGCTCCACGAGACCAACCCCATGCTCGGGCTCCGCGGCGTGCGGCTGGGGATCATCAAGCCGGGGCTGTACGCCATGCAGGTCCGGGCCATCATGGAGGCCGCGTGTGAGGCGAAGGCCGGGGGAGGCGATCCGAAGGTCGAGATCATGATCCCCCTCGTGGCCACGAAGCCGGAGCTGGAGCAGATGCGCCAGGAGCTCGAGCCGGTGGCCCGCATGGTGATGGAGGAGACTGAGCAGATGCTCGAGCACCGGGAGTGGGGGACGATGATCGAGGTCCCGCGCGCCGCGGTCACGGCCGGCGAGATCGCGGAGGTCGCCGACTTCTTCTCCTTCGGGACCAACGACCTCACCCAGATGAGCTTCGGGTTCAGCCGCGACGACATCGGCAAGTTCGTGGGGATGTACGAGGAGCGGAAGCTCGTGCCGGCGAACCCCTTCGTCACGATCGACCGGTCCGGCGTGGGCCGGCTGATGCGGCTGGCCAGCGAGGAGGGTCGTACGGCGAACCCGAACCTGCACATCGGGATCTGCGGTGAGCACGGCGGCGATCCGGCGTCGGTGGCCTTCTGCCACGAGATCGGCCTCGATTACGTGTCGTGTTCGCCGTTCCGGGTGGAGACGGCCCGCCTGGCTGCCGGCCAGTCCGCGGTGGGAAGCGCCGAGGTCGCCTCGAAGTAGCGGCCGAGCGAAATCCCCCGATCGGTCGAGAGGGTTCCCCCGTCCTGGCGATGCGAACAGAACGCCCGTTCAGCTAGCATTCGCGGCCTCCCCACCTCCCCCGTGTTCGGACAGGAGGTGGATCGTGGCCCCGAAGGCGGGCTCCTTCCTCCGCCGATGGCCTCGGCGGACCCTCCCTCTCACCGTGGTCGTGCTGCTGGGGGCGCTACTGCTGCTCGGGTGGCACTGGGGGAAGCTGGGGTGGGTGGACAGGCACTACAACTATCCAGCCACGCCCTATGGGTACAGCCAGATCGTCAACCGGTTTGGGCAGCCGTGCAACTCAAACGCATCGGCTATCTGGATGACGTGGGTGGCTTCAGACAACGGATACCCGTACACGTTCCGCTTCCACAAGAAGCTCGGCGGCTATCCGACGCGGATGGTTTCGAACAAGGGCGGGACTTCCACGAACCTCGATAACGACGTGTACGGGCATATCCAGAACAATCATCTGAGCGGCTACACGAAGAGTGGCATCTGGGGATATCTGTGCCGTTACATCGCTGGTACCACCAAGTGGAGCACGCATGCCTGGGGGATCGCCGTCGACATCTCGTCGCGGTACGAACCCCTGGGTCGGTGCTACAGCACGACGAACAAGTACTTCGCCTACGTCTTCAAGAATCACGGCTGGCGGTGGGGGCTCGACTTCTGCGACCCGATGCACTTCCAATATGCGTTCGGCTACTAGCCTTGCGTCCAAGGAGGGGACAGGATGAAACGAACCATCGTGGCAGCCATGGGGCTGGTCACCGCGATCGTCGCTACGCTTCTGTTCGTGGCCCCGGCGGGCCGGACCCAGCCGTACGACCCGCCGGTCGTGCCCGAGATGGCCCCGGACACAGGTGCGGGGGAGATGCTCGTCGTGGTGTTGGGCGCTGTATACCCGACCCGAGCGGAGGCAGAGGCGAGCAACGCGCAGATGGCGTTCGGAGACGTGGCAGGTTACTACGTCGTGCCGGTCGCCCAATTCCAGGGGTTCAACGAACAGGTCGGCGCCCCCGGTGACTTCGCGCTCGTGTCCGTGTTCCGGACGGACGAGGGTGCGCAGGAGTTTGCCGCCTTCGCGCAGGTGCTTGGGTACCCCGCGACCATCCTCCCCAATCGGGTCCGGAGCCTCGGGGGCCTCTACGCGGGGTTGGGGCAGGAGGCGAACCCCGACGGGTCGGGGCCGCTGGCCCATCCGATACCGACATCCTTGCCATGAGGATCGGGCCAGTCGCCCGCGGTTCGGCCACCTTCGTGCTCGCTTTGGCAACGGCATGTGGCGGGGGAGCGCCCCCTGAGCCTGCACCGGACCCGACCGGCCGACCGAAGTGCGAGCCGGAGCTCATGATCCCGGCCGGCTTCCGGTCGACCGAGACCTTCGAGGACCCATCAGCGGATCGGGTCGGCGTTCGACTGAGCTTCCGCGACGATCAGGGCCGCGAGCTGCATGTCTTCGCGGGCATCCGAGGTGAGTTCGGTGAGGGACTCCCGCTCGCCAGCCAGGTCCGGCTTACTTCCGGCGAGGAGGTCCGGCTCCTCGGCAAGGAGGAAACCTGGGTGATCGCCTGGGACTCGGGAGGCCCCTGTGGCTCGCATGCTGTGGTGGGCAACGGATTTGCGAAACAAAGGTTCATCGACGTGCTGGAAGAGTCCGGGGTGATCGCCCCCGGTTAGAGACGAGCGCGCCGTCCCTCCCCTCGGCGTCGGAAAGGGGGAGGATGCGCAAGACGATCTTGGCCCTGGCAGTGACCCTCGCGCTGCTACCTCGGCCGGCGGAGGCGGGGGCCCGTAACCATCCAGGCCTCGCCGAACCCGGCGTACCTCGGAACCCGGGTGGTGCACACGGTCGGGCTCTACACGTACGGGTACCTGAACGTGTGGGTCCGTGCCAAAGCGTTCGCTCAGCCCGGGATCGGGTCCCTGCCGTCCGGCTCTTGGAGGTGGGAGTGCTGTCCGGCCGAGACCGCCGGGACGGCGGCCTGGCACTATCGGTCCGGCACCGTGGCCCGGCGAGCATCTACCGGTTCGGCGCCATGACGCGCTCCCGCGGAGCGTTCCTTTCGACCGCCCGGGTGGGCTGTCTATGGCTCGACCGTGTGGGTCCGGATCCCGTAGGAGCGCTGCACCGCCGGCCGTGGCAAAGTCGGCCCGTTGTTAGATTGGCGGGGTGTGGCCGTTCCGCCGCCATCCCATCCTCGCCGCTGCCGCCCTGGCCGCGGCCGTCTTTGTGGGCCTCCTCGGCCTCACCTTCGCGGCCGTGTGGCGGGCCGCCCACACGGACGACGCCAGTACGATCGATCGGGCCGACGTCATCATCGTGCTGGGCGCCGCTCAGTACGGTGGTCGGCCATCGCCCGTGTTCGCCGGCCGGCTGGACCACGCGGAGCTTCTCTACGAGCAGGACCGTGCCGGCACGGTGGTGGTCCTCGGCGCCGCGCAGCCCGGAGACGTGAGCACCGAGGCCCAGGCGGGGCGCGACTACCTGGTCGCGCACGGGCTGCCGCCGGGCTCGGTGGTCGCCGAACCCGTCGGCCGCACCACCTTGGAGAGCCTGCGGGCCGCGGCCGAGTACATGAAGGCCCGTGGCATGCGCACCGCCTTCCTGGTCTCAGACCCGTGGCACAACCTCCGGGTCAAGCGGATGGCCTCCGACCTCGGGATCGAGGGGTACGCCTCGGCCACGTGGCAGTCCGCGGCACGGACCGAGCAAACCCGGTTCGGAGGATACGTCCGGGAGACGTTCGCATACCTGTATTACCGGCTGTTCGGCTGATCCGAGCCGTCCCCTACTCGACGGTGATCGTCCCGGTCATCCCGCTCGACTCGTGGAACCGGCAGACGAACTCGTAGGTGCCCGGCGGTAGGTCGATCTTCAAGTCCTGAGACGCGCCGCCGTCATTCGTCACGTCGATGTCCGAACCCGGGATGGTGAAGGTGTGCGGCGTGCCGGGACTGGTGTTGTCGAGGGTGATCGTGGCGCCGCTCTTCACCGTTATCTCGGCGGGGTCGAAGCTGAAGTTCACCTGCCCGACGGTCGCGACGGAAGTTCCCCCGCCGCCGGTGGACTGGCCGCCTCCTGCACCCCCGCGGCCGTAGCCTCCGTAACCGCCCCGGGAGGATTCGCCGCCTCCCCCGTAGGCCCCTCCGGCGGTCGAGCCGAAGCCGGTCCCCGTTCCACCCATTGAGCCACCTTCGCTCGAAGGGCCCGTATTCGCGCGCTCCCCGCAGGCGGCGAGCAGCAGCACCAGGGCGGCCGCACCGGCCGCCACCCGCACGCGGGCTCGTGTCTCGGCCATCACCTTCCTCTTTGTGGTCGTCGATCCCGAGAAGGAGTACGGGCGAGCAGTTCGAACGGCCTCCCGCCTCCCCGTACTTGCACGCTCGAGGTGTCGGAGGCACGCGCTACCATGGCCGCGTGACGGCTCTCACGCCCCGCCAGCGGACCGAGGAGATCGAGCGCCAGATCCTTTCCCCCCATGCCGTGTTGGCCGCGGAATCGAAGGGCCGGGACCGGGAGGAGCCGCCGGATGCCCTGCGGACCTGCTTTCAGCGCGACCGCGACCGGATCGTCCACTCGAAGGCGTTCCGGCGTCTGAAGCACAAGACCCAGGTGTTCCTGGCCCCCGAGGGTGACCACTACCGGGTTCGTCTCACCCACACGCTCGAGGTCTCGCAGATCGCTCGGACCACGGCTCGAGCCCTCCAGCTGAACGAGGACCTCACCGAGGCCATCGCCCTCGGCCACGACCTCGGCCATACGCCGTTCGGGCACCTCGGGGAGCAGGCCGTCAGCCCGTTCCTGGGCCGGCCGTTCCGGCACAACGAGCAGAGTCTTCGGGTCGTTGACCACCTCGAGAACGAGGGACGGGGTCTGAACCTCACCTGGGAGGTTCGCGACGGCATCTTGAACCACACCTGGTCCATGCCTCCGCCCTCCACCCCCGAGGCCCAGCTGGTTCGGTACGCCGACCGGATCGCGTACATCAACCACGACGTCGACGACGCCATCCGGGCCGGCGTCCTGGATCCCGCCGAGCTCCCGAAAGACGCCCTGGGGGTGCTCGGCGGAACCCACAGCGAGCGGATCAATACGCTGGTCACCGACCTCGTGAAGCACAGCGCCGACTCGTCCGAGATCCGCCTGTCCGACGAGACGTTCCGTGCCCTCGACGCGCTCCGCGACTTCCTGTTTGAGCGCGTGTACCTTCGCGACGAGGCTCGCTCGGAGCAGGACAAGGCGATCGCGCTCGTCCGTTCGCTGTTCGCGCACTACCTCGACCATCCGGAGCAGGTCCCGGAGGAGTACCATCGTGCTCCGGGGGACCTACCGACCCGCGTCGCCGATTACATCGCCGGCATGACCGATCGGTACGCCCTCCGGGTGTACGAACAGCTCTTCCTTCCCCAGGGCTGGTTGCTGTAAGCGCTGGGGGAGCGGTGACAGGGAGGATCAGGCAGGAGGACATCGAGGCGGTCCGGGAACAGGCGGACCTCGTCAAGGTGGTCTCCGGCTACCTCACGTTGAAGAAGGCCGGCCACGACTCGTTGGTCGGCTTGTGCCCGTTCCACACCGAGAAGACCCCGTCGTTCTCGGTGTCCCCGTCGAAGCAGGTCTACTATTGCTTCGGGTGCGGAGCGGGCGGCGACGCCATCCGGTTCCTCCGCGAGGTCGAGCACCTAGAGTTCGCCGAGGCCGTCGAGCACATCGCCAAGGAGTCCGGCATCACCCTCCGCTACGAGGGCGACAGCCCGGCCGAGCGGCGGGCGGCGTCCCGTCGCCAAGCCCTTCACCGGGCGAACGAGGAAGGGGTGGGGCTGTACCACCGGACCCTCCTCGACCGGCCCGAGGCGGAAGGCGCGCGCGTGTACCTCGAGTCCCGGGGGATCGACCGCGACGCCTGGGTGGCGTTCGGCATCGGCTACGCGCCCGGGAACCCCGACTTCCTCCTCCGGGCCATGGCCCGGGCGCTCTCCCCGGAGATCTTGGTCGAGGCGGGCCTCGCGCTGCGAGACGCCTCGGGCAACGTCCGGGACCGGTTCCGGGGGCGGATCACGTTCCCGGTGCACGACCTGTCCGGCCGCGCCGTGGGGATCGGGGCCCGGATCATTCCCGGCGACCGGGTGGAGGGCCCGAAGTACATGAACTCGCCGGAAACGCCCGTGTACCGAAAGGGGGAGGTCCTGTACAACCTCCATCGAGCCAAGGCCGCTGTGTCGAAGTGGGGCGAGATCGTGATCGTCGAGGGGTACACCGACGTCATCGCCCTCGCCCGGGCGGGCGTGGAGACGGCCGTGGCCACCTGCGGCACGGCCTTGGGCGAGGGGCACTTCCGCCTGGCCTCCCGGTTCGCGCAGCGGATGGTGCTGGCCTTCGACTCGGATGAAGCGGGGGCGCGGGCCGCAGAGCGAGCCTACGCGTTCCTGGAACAGTTCCCGGTCCAGCCCGTGGTGCTGATCCTGCCCGAGGGGCTGGACCCGGCCGACTTCGTTCAGCGGCGAGGTGCGGAGGCGTTCCGGGAGCTTGCCGCGGGAGCGGAGCCGCTCTTCGAGTTCATGCTCCGGCGGAGCGTGGGCCGGCATGACCTGTCCTCCGTGGAGAGCCAGAGCGCCGCCGTGGCCGGGGCCCTTCCCGTCCTGGAGGGCCTGTCCGATCCGGTTCGACAGCGCGAGTACGCCCACCTGCTGGCAGAGCTTGCACGGGTGTCCGAGACCTCGGTCCTGCTCGCGCTGGAGCGCCGGCTGGCCGGCCGCCCGGCCGAGGTGACCCAGGCCATGAAGCGGGCCTCCGTCCACGAGCGGGTCGAGCGCGAGATGCTCCGGCTCCTTGCCCGCGACGCCGAGATCTATCACGAGCTGGCCAAGCGCGTGACCGAGGAACACTTCCAGTCGGCCCAGAACCGTAAGCTGTTCGCCCTCCTGGTGGCGGCGGAGGGCGACGTCGGAGCCATCGTCGCCGGCTCCGAGGACGACAAGGCCTCCCGCTCGGCCTCCGCGCTCGCCCTGGAGCCGCTCGACGGCGATCCGACGCTCGAGTACGCCGCGGACGTCTGGGCTAGGCTCCAGGAGTTCGCGCTGAGGCGCCGAAGCTCCGAGCTCCGCCACCGGCTCCAGAAGCTGAACCCCACGACCGATCCCCACTACGACCGGCTGTTCCAGGAGCTGATCGCCACCGATGGCGAGCTTCGGCGGTTGAAGGAACGGCACGGCGACGCCGCCTGAGGGACGCCGGCGAGTGATGGGTCGCGGCCGGTCGCGTCTCGTACACTTGCGGGCGTTCGAACCCCCCGCCTGCTAGGAGACCCGTTGACCGAAGTGACCCGGGACCTTGGTTTGGAGGAAGCCAAGGAAACCATAACCGCGCGCGGACGGGAACGCGGGTTCGTCACCTCCGACGACCTCCTGGAGGCCGTCCCCGTCGATGACTTCACCCCCGAGCAGGTCGAGGAGTTCCTGACTCAGGTCGAGGAGCACCTGCGAAGCGAGGGCATCGAGGTCATCGAGGTCCCCGGCGATGATCTGGTCGAGCCCGGTGTCGCTGCGCGTCTCGACGTCGACCTGCTGAAGGCGCCCACAAACGACCCGGTCCGGATGTACCTGAAGGAGATCGGGAAGGTCCCCCTCCTCACGGCGGCCCAGGAAGTGGACCTGGCCCGGCGTATCGAGGCGGGGGAGTTCGCCACCGAGCTCTCCGACGCCGAGATCGACGACGGCAAGGTGGACCACAAGAGCCTGAAGACCGTGCTCGAACGGTGTCTGGCCATCCGCGAGCACCAGCTCGAGAAGTTCGGCAAGGTCGAGGGCATCGGGCGGGACCGCATCTCGAAGAGCTGGAAGCCGAAGGGCCACGACGAGCTGGAGGACTTCCTGCGGCGGGTCGAGCGCGACGGCCAGCTCGCCAAGAAGAAGCTGATCGAGGCGAACCTCCGCCTGGTGGTGTCGATCGCCAAGCGCTACGTGGGCCGCGGGATGTTGTTCCTGGACCTCATCCAGGAGGGGAACCTCGGGCTGATCCGCGCGGTGGAGAAGTTCGACTACTCGAAGGGCTACAAGTTCTCGACGTACGCCACGTGGTGGATCCGCCAGGCCATCACCCGGGCCATCGCCGACC
>JBOGVI010000057.1:0-3813 GCA_050692695.1 Actinomycetota bacterium | reverse complement strand
GGCCATGGCCGACGCCCCGGAAGGTGACGGAGCCATCCTGGCCATCGCCGGGGGCGGGCCGGCGTCGTTCGTCCTCCCGGGAGAGCGCACGCTCCTCTCCTTGGTCTCGGCCGACCCTGCAGCCCGGGGCCTCGTATGCACCGTGCTGAAGGACGTCTACCTGGCGGAGAGCCTGGAGGAGGCGGCCGAGAAGCACCGCAGGCATCCCAAGGCCGCATTCGTGACGCGGGAGGGGGTGCTCGTCGGCACCGCAGCCATCAGGACGACGCGGGAGGGCGACTCCCGGGGCGCGGAGGTAGGCAAGGAGCGCGCGGTGGTCCAGCACGATCTGGCGCGGTCCGCCGCCGCCCTCCGCCCCAAGCGGGACCGGCTTGAGCGGATCATCGCCGAGCTCGCGGAGCTCAGCTCTTCGATCGAGCGGGCGGACGCCGAGATCACGGGGGCCGCGGAGCGGATGGCCCGGCTGGAGTCGGACCTCTCCGCCCTCGGTCGGGAGGAGGAGATCTTGGGCCAACGCCTGGCCGGCCTGGACGACGGGGCCACCGCCTGGCGGGAGCGTCTGGCGGCGGCCGAGCCGGTCACCCACGAGCTCCCGGAGCTCCCCCGGGCGGTGGAGCCGCCCATCCATGAACGGGTGGCGGTGGAGACCCTCCGGCGGGACCGGGCAAGCCTGGAGAACCGCCTGGCGACCGTTCGTTCGGACCGCCAGGCGCTGCCGGCTGAGGATCCCACGGCGCTGCGGGCCGCGGTCGAGTCGGCCGAGGCCAACCGGGCCGGGGCCGAGGAGCGGCTGCGGGTGGCCGAGGAGGCCCTGTATGCAGCATCCGCCCGCAGAAACCAGGCGGCGGAGGAGGAGCGGAGCGCCGCCGAGGCGGAGGCAAACGTGAACCGGGGATGGCGAGAGGCCTCCCAGGAGCTGGAGCGTCTCCGCGAAGGGTACGAAGAGGGGGACCGGTTGCGGGGCGATCTGGAGCGGCGGATCCGCAACGCCGAACGGCTGCTCCGCGAGGGCCATCAGCGCGACCCCGGAGAGGCCGTGGCCGAGCTGACCGAGGAGGACACGGTCCACCCCGTGGAGCGGCGGGCCGAGCTTGTGCAACGGCGCCTGGGACTCCTCGGCCGGGTCAACCTCCTGGCCGGGGGGGAGTTCGAAGCGCTCCAGGTGCGTCACGACTTCCTGGCCCGGGAGCTCGACGACGTGAAGAAGGCCCGGCGGGACCTCCTCGAGGTGATCCGACGGATCGACGAAGAGATCACCGTCACGTTCGAAGCGGCCTACCGCGATGTGGCCGCGGAGTTCGAGAACCTGTTCAAGGAGCTGTTCCCGGGAGGCGAGGGCCGCCTCGTTGCGACCGAGCCCGGGGACCTCCTCAACACCGGCATCGAGATCGAGGCTCGCCCCGGACGGAAGCGCGTGAAGCGCATCTCGCTGCTCTCGGGCGGCGAGCGCGCCCTCACCGCCCTGGCCTTCCTGTTCGCCATCTTCAACGCCCGGCCCAGCCCGTTCTACCTCATGGACGAGGTGGAGCCGGCCTTGGACGACGTGAACCTGCACCGGTTCCTACGGCTCATCGAGGGCTTCGCCGATGATTCGCAGGTGCTGATCGTCACCCACCAGAAACGGACGATGGAGGTGGCCCAGATGATGTACGGGGTCTCGATGAGCAAGGAGGGGACCTCGAAGGTCGTGGGCCAACGCCTCGACAACCCCCTGCCCGACCAGGAACCGGCCGCGGGGCCCGCCGAGAGGGTCGCCGCGGTACCCGAGTCCGACGGCGTCCACTAGCCTGTAGCGCCGTGGACCTCCCGATCCTGGGCCTGGTGGCCGTCGTCGCGATAGGCCTGTTGCTCGTCCTCGTCCTGTTCCTCTGGGGGCGCCGAGCGCGATCGTCGACGTCGGTCCTGTCGCACGGCCCTACGACGTCCCCCCCCGCGAAGCCGGTGGGCGCCGGGCTGGGCGCCCGGATCCGTGCGCTGTTCGCCGAGCGATCGATGGGCGACCAGGGCTGGGCCCTCCTGGAGGATCTGCTGGTGAAGGCCGATGTCGGCCCGGCCGTCGCCGCGACGATGGTGACGGCAGTCCGGGAACGGTACGACGATGGCGCCGACCCCGCCGCGCTCTTGGAGGAAGAGATCGCCCGGATCCTGGGGGAGGACGGTGGGCTCCACCTTCCCCCGGATCGCCTGGCCGTGCTGATGGTGGTTGGCGTGAACGGCGCCGGGAAGACCACGACCATCGGAAAGCTGGCGGCGCGCCTGGCCGGGGAGGGGCGGGACGTGAGTGTTGCGAACAGCGACACCTTCCGGGCGGCAGCCTCGGAGCAGCTCGACGTGTGGGCCAAACGGGCCGGAGTCCAGATGGTGTCGCAGCAGCGCGGGGCCGACCCGGGGGCGGTGGCCTTCGACGCCGTTCAGTCGGCCAGGGCGCGGGGTGTGGACGTCCTGATCGTGGACACGGCAGGGAGGCTGCACACCCGGACGCCGCTCATGGACGAGCTCCGGAAGGTGAAGGGGGTGTTGGAGAAGGCGGCGGGGCGGGTGGACGAGGTCCTGCTGGTCCTCGACGCTACCACCGGCCAGAACGGGATGGCCCAGGCCACCGCGTTCACGGAGGCCGTGGGGGTCACCGGGGTGGCCCTGGCCAAGCTCGACGGGACGGCGAGGGGCGGTATCGTGCTCGCGGTCAGGGAGCGGCTGGGGGTCCCGGTGAAGCTGGTGGGTACCGGTGAGGGCATCGGCGATCTCCAGGCATTCGACGCCCGGGCCTTCGCCCGGCGGATCCTGGGGGGCTGAGTGTCGAAGGCGGACATCATGATCGTGGAGGACCACCCGACCATGCGAGAGGCCATGCGCATGGTCTTGGAGCACGAGGGGTTCGATATCCGGGAGGCAGGCGACGGCCAGGCAGCGCTGGCCATGGCCCGCGAGCGGCCGCCCGACCTCCTGTTCCTGGACCTCAACATCCCCGGGACCAGTGGGGCGGAGGTCCTCCGGGTGCTGAAGTCGAACCCTGACACGGCCGACGTCCGCGTGATCATCGTGACGGCCACCGGCGAGGAGGGACGCGACTACGTCCTGTCGCTCGGGGCCGACGAGTACTTCACCAAACCGTTCAGCCCGCTCGCGCTCCTTCGCACGGTGGAGAAGGTGCTGGAGCCCGGGTCGGCGGAAGGCGGCCCGTAGGCCATGTTCGACACGCTGACGGGTCGCCTCGACAGCATCTTCAAGAAGCTCCGCTCCCGGGGGAAGCTCCACCCGAAACAGGTTGAGGGCGCTCTCGAGGAGATGCGCACGGCTCTCCTTGAGGCCGACGTCTCGGTGGAGGTCGCCGACGATCTGTTGTCGCGGGTCCGGGCCAGGGCGCTGTCCGAGGAGGTCATGAAGAGCCTGACCCCCGCCCAGCAGGTGATCAAGGTGGTGCGGGACGAGGTCCAGGCCACCATGGGCGGGACCCAGGCCGCGTTCACGCTCCCCTCGGCCAAGCCCGTCGTGATCATGGTGGCCGGCGTCCAGGGGTCGGGGAAGACCACTGCCTGCGCGAAGCTCGCGCGGATGCTGAAGGAGAAGGGGAAGCACCCGCTCCTGGTGGCCGCCGACCTCCAGCGCCCTGCCGCGGTCGAGCAGCTGTTCACCCTGGGCGGCGAGATCGGCGTTCCCGTCGTTTCCGAAGGAAGGGACGCCGTGAAGGTGTCGAAGACCGCGCTGAAACACGCCGATCGCGAGGGCCTGGACGTGGTCATCGTCGACACGGCCGGCCGGCTCCACGTGGACGAGGAGATGATGAAAGAGGCCCGGCGAGTCAGGGAGGCCATC
>JBOGVI010000056.1:0-3411 GCA_050692695.1 Actinomycetota bacterium | reverse complement strand
ATCCTCCTGTGCCAGGTCATGTGGGACTCCTGCATTGCCGCTTGTCCTCTGCCCCACAACGTCAGAGACCTGGATGCCTGTCACGTCGTTGTCTAACGCCCACGCTCACCGGCCGCGGCGAGCGAATGCGAGCCAGCGGTCCGGTCGAACGTGATGTTCGACAGCGAGTTCGCGGATCCCGCCGTGCTTTGGGTCATTCGATGAGGTGATCTGCTCGAAGGCGAAAGGCGGGCGAGATCGTCAGACCAAGCTGATTCGCGGTTTTCAGATTGACGACGAGCTCAAAGCGGGTGGGCTGCTCGATGGGTAGAGTAGCCGGCACTGCGCCATTCAGGATCTTGGCAACTACGACCGCCGTCTGGCGCCACATCTCTGCGAGGCTGGGCCCGTACGACACCAGCCCCCCCACTTCAGCGTGCTCTTTCCATTGGTAGATCGCGGGAAGACGGTGGCGTGCCGCGAGATCCATTATGGACTGCTGCAGCGAAGCCAGGAGCGGTGACGCGAAGACGTTGAGGGCTTCAGCCCGCCCGCTCTTCGCAGCCCGGAACACATCGGGGAGGTCATCGCCCTTCCGTACCTCCAGCACCAACAGCTTTATCGACAATGCTCGAGCGGCCTCCTCCGTAGCCATTTTCTGGGACGGGTTCGCAGGGTCCCACAGCGCCGCCACCCGGGATAGCTTGGGCATCAGCTCCTTGAGCACCGCCAGCCGCTTGGCGCTCAGTTCCGGCGAAAGGATGGTGACTCCCGTGAGGTTGCCGCCGGGTCGAGCGAGGCTCGGGGCCAGCTTCGCTCCGACGAAATCATCTGCCAAGGCCACGATCGGAATCGCGGACGTCGCCTGCTGCGCCACAGTCGGCGCCAAGTCCCCAAACGTTGCTATGACGCCGACGTTGGACTGCACCAACTCGGAAGCAAGGGTCCGGAGACGCTCGCGAGTTTCCGCGTACCGAAGATCGATGGCGATGTTCTGCCCTTCCACGTATCCGAACTCACGCAGGCCCTGGCGGAACCAGTCCATCCTGGCACCGGGTGGGGGAGCCGCGCCGGGCCAGAGCACCCCGATCCGGTGAATCTTTGTGGCAGGCGGCTGAGCTTCGAGCGCCTCAATGCCGAGGCATACGGCGAGCACAGCCACGACGACGAGAAGTGCTCGCGCGTTGAGACCCGGACTCGGCCTTCTCAGAGTGGACAACTTGCTATCGGCCCTCGCCTCGTCTCATGTCTGTCGAACGCCCACGCTCAGCGGCCGGAGTGCGAGCACCGCGAGCACCCGGTCCGTTGCAGCGTGAAGTTCGACGCCGCCCCATCTCCGCGGCCTCACGGTCTACTGTATGATCTCATCCGCCCGCACCAGCACGTACTGCGGGATCGTGAGACCGAGTGCCTTGGCGGTCTTGAGTAGGGTCGGGGACTGGCGCAAAGCTCCGTAGGCTCCCCTTGGCTGTATCCGCCGTTTCCAGCTTCGTGCCCGTGTAGGTTCGCCGTAAGCCGTTTCCAGCCCCCGCCACCTCAAACCCGGCGTGCCGGTTTCCGGCACCGGGCTTACCTGGGCGCTTCGCGTCACGGGTTATGCGACCTATCGGCTGGGAGCACTTTCAGGCACGCCCCAGGTACCGCACTCGGTAATCTGCGAACAGCCCGAGCGTGGTGTGAAGCCATGCCGTACTCCACCTCTTCCAGCCGAAGCCCCGACGATTCCTCGCCCGCATCAGGTGGCGCCGCACCTTCCGCTCGACCCACTGCCTCACAAAGGCAAAGCACCGACTCGCGTGCCCGATCCGGAAGTAGTTGACCCAACCCCGCAGCTTCGGGTTGATCTCCGCGATCAACGCCTCCACCGGCTGGGACCGCGAGCGTCGGAACACCTCCTTGAGCTCCCGCAGCAGCGCCGCCCGCTTCTTCTGCTTCGGCGTGTACTGCGGCCGCCAACGCCCCCGGAGTGACCGGACGCGCTGGAAGTCGAAACCCAAGAATCCG
Source organism: Actinomycetota bacterium (assembly GCA_050692695.1). Taxonomy (GTDB): domain Bacteria; phylum Actinomycetota; class UBA4738; order UBA4738; family HRBIN12; genus AC-69. The sequence goes on along the minus strand of JBOGVI010000056.1, from coordinate 1,428 downwards.
AAGCTCTCTCCCCGACTCAGGTCCACGATCCGACTCTTCTCCTCGTTCAGCCGCACATCGAGTTTCGCCAACTCCTCTCGGAGTCGCTGGGCCACCGCCTCCACCAGCCAGTCCTGCCGGCGATCGTTGTTCACGAGGATCACCAGGTCATCGGCATAGCGCGCGTACTCTACGTACGTGTGCCGACCGTTCGCCGTGACCACCTTAGCCCGCTCCAGCATGGCATCGACCTCCGTGAGGTAGATGTTGCTGAGGAGGGGGGAGATCACACCGCCCTGAGGAACCCCGCGCTTCCCGGAGGCTTTGAGCATCAGCTTCAACAAGTGCAAGATGTCTCGATCCTGGACCCGGCGGGCCACCTGGGCGAGCAGCAGGTCATGCCGCACGCTATCGAAGTACGCCGCCAAGTCGAGGTCAATCACCCGCGTCTTGTTCCGCACGATGGCCTCGGCCACCCGGTCGACCGCCTGCTGGGCTGTCCGCTTCGGACGATACCCGTACGACCCGTCGTGAAAGTCGGCTTCGAAGATCGGCTCCAGGATGTGTTTGAGCGCCCCTTGCACCACGCGGTCCCGAATCGGCGGAATTCCGAGGACGCGAACTCTTCCGTCGCCCTTGGGTATCTCGACGCGCCGGTTCCGCAATGGCCGATAGGTGCGTGCGACCAGTTCGTCCCGCAGCTGGGCCAGAAACGGTTCCACCCCGGCTGCCTCGATGGCCTCGAACGTCACCCCGTCAATCCCGGGGGCGCCGTCGTTCTGCTTGGCCGTCGCGTAGGCCGCGCGTAGCGTCTCCAGCTTGCCCACATGAACGTACAAGCCCCAGAACCGCCAGTCCTTCTCGGCCTTCGCCTTGACGTAGAGCCTCCGCTGCAGGTCTTGCAGACTGATGGGCGCCGCTGTCATAGCGCCCCTGCCTCCCCTATAGGCGGAGACGCTGCGCACCAGTAGGGCCCCTTCGCTCCACGGGCATTACCCCGCTTCGTCGCTACTGCGGACCCATCCGTCACCCTCTCGCCGTCCGCCCACTTCCCAGGATCCCTGGTTATAGCTTGGACATGGCTCCGCCGCTTTCGCGGTGGGGCGAGGAGGGTTTCTCCAGTCGCTCGACGTGTCCTCGTCACCGTGCCGTCGCTATCACCCCGCCGGAGCGTGCCGCCGCATCAGCCAGGTGCGGCGACCCGTGCTGCCTTCGCCTCTCAACCGTGAGGCTCGGCCTCCGGGCCTTTAGTCTTTCGGGGCCACCTGTGCGTTCACTCGCGTTACGGCCCGGGGACTCACTCACCATCCTTCCGATGGCTTCGTCGCTGGGCTTCAAGGTGTCGGTCTCCCTCCACCCTGCCAGCCGAGTTACGGGGCTCTGGCTCTTACCCCGGCGGGATTGCTTCCCGCTGAACACGTCAGCTTTCTCTGGACGCACGGTTGATGA
>JBOGVI010000055.1:0-2195 GCA_050692695.1 Actinomycetota bacterium | reverse complement strand
CACCGTGGGCCGGGACAAGGACCTCGACGTCATCGCCCGGATCGAGGGTGGCGGCGTCTCGGGCCAGGCCGGAGCCCTCCGCCATGGCATCTCCCGGGCCCTGCTCGAGCTCGACCCCGAGCTCAGGTCGATCCTGAAGAAGGAGGGCTACCTCACGCGCGACGCGCGCGAGAAGGAGCGCCGCAAGTACGGCCTGAAGAAGGCGCGCAAGGCCCCCCAGTACTCCAAGCGATAGCTCTTCGAGTCCTAGGCGTCGTCGTCGGCCGGCGTGGCGGCGCCGCTCGACTCGATCGATTCAACGATCATCCGTGCCTGGACCTCCAGGGTGCCCGGGACCCACAGGTAGACGGGGCCCATGCGATACGGTCCCTCGCCTTCCCCCTTCACCAGCACGGGGATCCCCTCGGCCTCCAGGCGTCCCTTCATCAGGTACCCGTCGGTGATGTCGGCGGTGGCGTAGATCTGGACCAGGTCCTCGGAAGCGGTGCCCATGGGTCGCATTCTCGCACCGGCGACGTCGCCCCTCGCGGGAAGGCATACATTGACAAACATCGATGAATGCCCTACGCTCCCCTGCAACGGTGGACGTCGATCGGGTGGAGTGCCGAAGTGTGATGGGCACGGTGCGGGAGATCGATCTGGTCCAGGCCCCGGCTGCCTGCTGCATGCCTCTCGCGGCAACCGGCATGTCGAAGGAGGAGGCCGAGACGACGGCCCGGGTGTTCAAGGCCCTGGCCGACCCCCACCGGGTCCGGATCGTGAACCTCCTGGCGAACGCGGAGGGGCCCGTCTGCGTGTGCGACATCACCCCCCAGCTCGGGCTGTCCCAGCCCACCGTGAGCTTCCACCTGAAGAAGCTCGTGGCGGCGGGCCTGCTCCGCCGGGCACAGCGCGGGGTGTGGGCCTACTACTCGATCGATCGCGAGGCCCTGGGGCGCCTCGCCACGATCTTCCGGATGGAGGAGGCAAGCCGATGAACGAGGTGCGTGAGGAGGTCCGGCGCCACTACGCCGAGGCCGCCAGGCGGGTGGAGGCCGGCGGCGGATGCGGATGCGGGACCGGCGGGTGCGGCGATGAGGGGCAGGCGTTCGGGGCGGCCTGGTACGACGTCCTGGAGCGGGCCGAGCTTCCCGACGCGGCCGTCCTGGCCAGCCTGGGGTGCGGGAACCCCACCGCCGTCGCAGAGCTACGGAAGGGCGAGACCGTCCTCGACCTGGGCTCGGGCGGGGGGATCGACGTGATCCTGTCGGCCCGGCGGGTCGGGCCGGCCGGCCGGGCCTACGGGCTCGACATGACCGACGAGATGCTCGAGCTGGCCCGGCGGAACGCGGCGGAGGCGGGCATCGCCAACGTCGAGTTCGTCAAGGGCTATATCGAGGACGTGCCGCTCCCGGATGGCAGCGTAGACGTGATCATCTCCAACTGCGTGGTCAACCTGTCCGCCGACAAGCCCCGAGTGTTCGCCGAGATGGCGCGGGTCCTCCGGCCCGGCGGCCGGATCGGGGTCAGCGACGTCGTGGCCTCGGACGAGCTCACTCCCGTCGATCGAGCAGAACGCGGCAGCCACGTCGGCTGCATCGCGGGAGCGCTCTCGTTCGCCGAGTACGAGGCGGAGCTGGTGCGCGCCGGGTTCGTGGATGTCGGCGTGACGTCAACGCACCAGGTGGCCGACGGCCTGTTCGGCGCCATCGTCCGCGCCACGAAGCCATTCACCGGGCATTCATGATGCGGACGCCGCCGAGTATCGCCGGCCCCGTACGGTTCGTCCGGAAGGAGCCATGATGAAGGACGTGCCCGAGGTCCTGTTCGTGTGCGTGCACAACGCGGGGCGGAGCCAGATGGCCGCGGCCCTCCTCGACCGCCATGCCCGCGGAAACGTCCATGTGCGCTCGGCGGGGAGCACGCCCGCCGACGAGATCAGCCCGGCCGTCGTGGAGGCCATGGCCGAGGTCGGCCTGGACCTGTCGAAGGAGTTCCCCAAGCCCCTCACCGACGAGGCCGTCCAGGGGGCCGACGTGGTCGTCACTATGGGTTGCGGCGACGCTTGCCCGGTGTATCCGGGCAAGCGGTACCTCGATTGGGACCTCACTGACCCGGCCGGCAAGACGGTCGAGGAGGTCCGGCCCATCCGGGACGAGATCGACCGGCGCGTCCGCGGGCTCCTCGCCGAGCTCGTCGGTGCCCAGGCCTAGCCG
>JBOGVI010000054.1:0-6960 GCA_050692695.1 Actinomycetota bacterium | reverse complement strand
CCGGCTGCGCTCGGAATGGGTTCTAGGGCCGCCGAACCACCTGGGCTCGGCGACTCGGTCTCGCTGGGCTCCGGACTTGGCGACTCCTCAGGACTCGGCTCTGGACTCGGCACGTGACGAACCCGCTGGATGAGGCCCTCATCTCCCATGGCCGCGAGGCTCTCATCGAGGATCACCGCGTCGCTTCTCTGCAGCCATGCTGACGGCATCGTCGCCCCGGGCAACCAACGCCACCACCTGGCACCCTCCCTCCTCGAGGAAGAAGCGCACCAGCCCTCGTCACCCTAGACCCTCCGCTGGAGGTCGGGAAGTAGTCCGCCGTGCCTGAGCAGTCACGGCGGGACGGAAGGTTTCAGCGAGGGTCCCGGGGGCGGGGTAGCATGATTCATCCGGAACCAGGAGGTGACCGGCATGGGCATACTCCTTATCCTGCTAGGACTGGTCGCGGCCGGCGTGGTGGCAGACTTCCTGGTCGAGAACGACCTCGCCACGGCGTCCGACCAAACCGTCGCCCTCTTCGGCGGCTCGTTCCGCCTCTCGACACCCGAGGTGGTCCTGGGAGCGGCCGTGCTCGGGGCTCTCAGCGTGCTGCTGGTGATCCTCGGCGTCGGCTTCCTCCGCGGAAGCTGGGGCCGCCGACGAGCCCTGAAGCGACGGGTGTCGAATCTCGAGCAGGAGAACGCCGCGTACCGGGCGAGGGAGAATGTGGCCACCGGCGACGACACTCTTCCGGCACAAGAATCGCAAGCGGTCACCGGCGAGCGTTAGCGTAGCGGGACGGATGCCCTTCTCGCCTGTCGCGTCCCTTTGACGTTGGGACGACTCTGACAGATGCGTCCCGGTTGTGGGGTGGCTCTGGGCCGTGCGCCGACCAACGCTTTCAGGAGCAGGCGCCCCGGAGGACGTCATCGACCATGCACACGAGCGGCGTCGCGATCGGACGGGGGAGGTGCGAGACACCGCGGGTCAGCATCCGAACCGGTCCCAGCAGGATCCCGAGTAGCAGCAGGAGAGCGACGCCTGTTCTCAGCAGCCGATGCGTGTGGTGCATGACAGCCTCCCTTCCTCGACCGGACAGTAGGAGGGCGCCGCTCAGGACGCATCAGGGTGGGCGACGAACTTCGATTCAGGGGTAGCCCCGATGGCCGGGTGGTGCTTGGATGCCACCATCGGGCCATGTCGCTGAGCGTCCTGATCGTGGACGATCACGCCGCCTTCCGAGCGCAAGCCCGCATGTTTCTCGAGGCCGCCGGATACGAGGTGATCGGTGAGGCCGAGGACGGCGCCTCGGCGGACCTCCTGATCTCGAGCCACGAGGCGTCGGAATACGGCGGTCGGGTCAGACGCAGCGGAGCCCGGGGATTCATCTCGGAGGCCGACCTGTCGGCTCGAGCCCTCGCCTCGATCTTGGAGCCAGGATCGTGAGAGGGCGACCGCTGCTCGTTCTTGGCCTCGCGGGGCTCGCGGTAGGGGTGATGGCCTTCCTGGCCCCGTACATCAGCTGGTACCACGGGCCGGTCGATGTCCCACTTCTCGCTACCCAGGTGATCGCGGGGTGGGCGTTCCTGTTTCTGGGGCTGTATGCGTGGCGGCGGCTACCCGACAACCGCACCGGCCCCCTGATGACGGCCGTGGGGTTCGCGTGGTTCGCCGCCGACCTGAGCTGGATCCCGACGGGCCTGACCTGGACGACCGGATTCTTCCTGCGCGACCTGTATCTTCCGATCCTCGGCCATCTCTTCCTGGCGTTCCCGAGCGGCAGGCTGGAGCATTCGATCGATCGCCGATTGGTCGCAGTGACGTACGGCTACTGGGCGGTCAGTGGCTTGGCCTTGATGCTCTTCCTCGATCCCCGGGCGGAAGGGGTGCCCTTCCGCAACATCCTGGCAATCCATCCGGACAACGAGATCGCCTCCGCAGTGGGGCAGTTCGAATCGGCGATCTCTGCACTGCTCGGACTGGTGTTCCTGGCCGTCCTGGTCGATCACTGGCGCCGGGCCACGCCTGCCGCTCGCCGGGCGCTTTCACCTGTTGCCTGGGCGGCCGTGCCCACAGTCTTGTTCGTGCAGGTCCATTTCGTGGCCGCGGCCCTCGAACAGCAACAGGTATTCGAGGCATCCGAGGGCTACCTCGGAGCCTTGACCCGGATCGCTCTTCCTCTCGGCTTCCTCATCGGGTTGCTCCGCTCGCGGTTGGGCCGTTCGTCGGTCGGTGACCTTGTGGTCGAGTTGGGTGGCGCTCGGGCGCCGCAGGGTGGGTTGCGGGAAGCGCTCGCCCGCCGCCTCGGCGACCCCTCGCTGCAGATCGGGTACTTCTTGCCCGAGCTCGGTGGATATTTGGACCAGTCGGGCCGCCCCGTCGCTCTGCCGCATGAGGGGTCCGGCCGAAGCGTGACCCTCCTCGAGCGAGAGGGGGAGCCGATCGCCGCGTTGATCCATGACGAAGCTCTTCGGCACGATCCCCAAATGGTGGAGGCGGTTGCGGCAGCAGCGCGCCTGGCCATCACCAACGAACGGCTCCAGGCGGAGGTCCGGGCTCAGCTGGAGGAGGTCCGGGCTTCCCGCGTCCGCATCGTCGAGGCCGGCGACGCGGAGCGGCGGCGAGTGGAGCGGAACCTGCACGACGGCGCGCAACAGCGGCTCGTGTCGCTGTCGCTCTCGCTCGCCATGCTCCGGGAGACTCTCGAGCCGGACGCCGATCCCACGGTGCTGGCGTCGGTCGATGCGACCATCACAGAGGCGAAGCAGGCCATCGGTGAGCTTCGAGAGCTGGCCCGGGGCATCCATCCGGTGATCTTGACGGAAGAGGGCCTCTCCGCCGCCGTGGAGTCGCTCGCCGAGCGCTCCCCGGTCCCGGTCTCGCTGCGACTGGGAACGGTCGTCCGCCTGCCCGAGCCGGTCGAGGTCACCGCGTACTACGTCGTGGCCGAAGCCCTCACGAACGTGGCGAAATACGCGATGGCCTCTCGGGTCGAAGTCGAGGTGGCGCAGGCCGACGGACAGTTGGTCGTGAAGATCCAGGACGACGGTACCGGAGGCGCGACCCTGGACGGCGGTACCGGCCTTCGCGGGCTCCTGGACCGGGTGGCCGCGCTGGCGGGCACCATGTCGGTCGAGAGCCCACCCGGTGGCGGGACGATCGTTCGAGCTAGGATCCCGTGCGATGGCTCATGAGATCGGTGACGCGGGGATCAAGACGTTCCTCATCGCCGATGTCCGGGGCTACACGAGGTTCACGCAGGAGCAGGGCGACGAGGCCGGAGCGAAGCTCGCCATGCGGTTCGCCACGATCTCCCAGGAGGTCGCTGGAGCGTACGCGGACACGGCTGTGCAGCTTAGGGGCGACGAGGCCCTCGCCGTGTTCGGTTCGTCCCGACAGGCAATCGCAACGGCTGTGGAGCTCCAGAACCGTTACACCGCTCTCGAGACGGGATCGGAAGGGAGACCCCTGCCGGTTGGCATCGGCTTGGACGTGGGCGAGGCGGTCCGCGTGGAGGATGGCTACCGGGGCCGCGCCCTGAACTTAGCCGCCCGGTTGTGCGGGCTCGCGGCCGCCGGCGAGATCCTGGCGAGTCATGAGGTGGTGCACCTGGCCGGAAGGATCGAGGGGCTCGCGTACGAGAACCGCGGAAGCGTGGTCGTCAAGAACATCGACGAGCAGGTTCGGGTCGTCCGAATCGTGCCCGAGGGAGACGATCCAGCGGATCGGTTCGTGGCGCAGGACGGATCCGCGACCAGCCTCCGGTTGCTGCTCGTGGAGGATTCCGTCCTGATCCGCGAGGGCGTGGCGCGTGTGCTCACGGAGGCCGGCTTTCAGATCGTAGGGCAGGCGGGTGATGCAGACGATCTCCTCGAGCGGGTGCGTGAGGCCACACCCGACGTCGTGGTGACCGACATCCGGATGCCCCCGACGCACACGACCGAGGGGCTCGTCGCGGCGGAGCGGATCCGGACGGAGTTCCCGAACGTCGGGGTGCTCGTGCTCTCCCAATATGTGGAGAGCCGGCATGCGGTCCGGCTGCTCGAGCAGAGTCCAGCCGGCGTTGGGTACCTGCTCAAGGATCGGATCGCCGATGTCGAGGAGCTGGCGGACGCCGTGCGACGGGTTGCGCGCGGGGGATCGGTCATCGACCCTGAGGTTGTCTCGCAGCTGCTCGGTCGGCGCCGCGAACGCGATTCCGTCGAGGAGCTCACGAGTCGGGAGCGAGAGATCCTGGGCTTGATGGCAGAGGGGCGAACGAACCAGGCCATCTGCGAACGCTTATACCTCAGCCCGAAGACCGTCGAGTCCCACGTGGCCCACATCCTTATCAAGTTGGGTCTGGAGCCCGCCGCCGACGACCACCGGCGTGTGCTGGCCGTCCTGGCCTACCTGCGCTCGTCGTAGAGCGAGTCGGAGGGCGATTTGTGCTGCGAAGGAAACTGCCGTCGCTAGTCCCTCAGGTGGCGGCCGGCGATCGTGTCGGCGTGTGGGAGAGCCCACGCTTGGACTAGACTCCGCTCGAAGGGAGGGAGACCCGTGGACGACGCCTCCGACCGCTTGCTGAAGGCCATCGAGGCGTGCGAGCGCGTAGCCGAGGCCGCGACACCCGATGAGGCCGCCCGCACGTTCGATGAGGCGACCCTTCAGGTCTTCTGGCAACGCTGGCCCAACGTCAGCTCATGGGCGGGCGCTCTGTGGCGCCGGCTCAACGAGGACCTCGCCGACCCCGCGAAGCCGCTCGAGGAATCCGAGTTTCACGAGGTCGGGGGCGAGGGCGGCTGAGTCGGCCCACCGAGGAGCGAGTATGGCCACCCTGAAGGAGATCATGACGCGCGACGTCTTCACGACCACTGGGGAAGCGTCGGTCGCCGAAGTGGCCAACAGCATGGTGAAGGGCAGGTTTGGATCGGCCGTCGTGATGGAGGGTTCCTGGCTCATCGGCATCTTCACCGAGCGGGATGTGCTCCGGGCGGCAGCTTCGGGGGCCGATCTGACCTCATCGCCCGTCTCCGAATGGATGACCGGCGACCCGGTGACCGCCGGCTCCGACATGGACGCCGACGAGGCCGCCGAGATCATGATGGGCCAGGGATTTCGGCATCTGCCGGTCGTCGAGGGAAAGACCCTGCTGGGCATCGTGAGCCTCCGGGACATCCTGAGGGTCCGCATCCGCCGCCCGCAGCCATAGGCTGTCCGGTAGCGCCCGCGTTCGTGCAGATCTTCGAGGGGCAACTCCGGTTCGGGTACAGGCACTCGGGCCCACCATGCGGGGGTAGCGGGGTGTGTCAGCCGCGTTTCTCGCCAGGTTTCCCGCCCCTGACGATCTCCTCGGTCCCGCCAGGGACGGGCTCGGGAAGCTCAACAGGCGGCGGGTCTTCGGGCGCTCCGTCCTCCTTCAGGTAGAGCGGTTCAGGTCCCGCTCGACAGCCTTGCGTATGCTCGCGTCGCCCATCAGGTTGTCGATGAAGTGGCCGAGGCTCTCGATGTGCTCGGTTCCGTCCGGAACCGGGCGTGGAAGCTTCGCTTTGCTCACCGTCACCTCGAACTCGCGGTTCTCCTGCTCGGCCATCTTCAAAGCCTCACTCGGTTCCAGAACTGGGCGTAGACGAAGTATCCGCCCAGAAGGAGCACGGCGGCAATAAGGCAAACGAGAGCCCAGGTCAGGAGGGCCGATTTGAGCGCCGGCTTGCGTCGACTGACCGCGATCGCGTTCAGGGCGTTCGGGATGAACCGCCATTTGAGCCATTCCTCCCGGGCCGCCATGAGTTGAGACAGCGCTTCGGGCCTTGGTGCGAGGTCGTACCGCCGTGTCCAGAAGGCCAACAGAGCCAACACCAGAGAGCCGGTCAGGGTGATGGCCGCGACCCCTAGTATCAACCTCGGAGCATCGAACAGGAGCGATCCCCGACCGAAGAGGAATCCTGCAAGGACGCCCCCCGCGGCGATCAGGATCCCGGCCTTCCCGTCGAGCGCCTCGATCCGCCGCAGTTGCTCATCGAGGGCCGTCCGCGCGACGTCGAAGGCGAATCCCGCACCATCGGGTATCGGCGAGGCCATGGCGGCACCATATCCGGAGGCTCTGACAAGGCTGGGCCGATGGGGGTGGGATGCCCTGAGTTCAGGCGGACGACTCCCCATCCGGGGCCCGAGGAACCGCGGCCGAGCCTCAGAGTGGGAAGGTCAGATAGCATCCCGCCTCGATGCAGATCCTCGAGGGACAGCTCCGGTTCGGGATCCACGCCGGCCAGCAGAACACCGACTTCCCGAGCTACCTCGCCATGTGGCGGAAGGCCGAGGACCTCGGCCTGGACTGGGCCTCGCTGTTCGACCCTTCCTGCCCATCTTCTCCGATCCCGAGGGGCCGTGCTTCGAGACGCAGACCTCTGAATGCCCAGCCCAAGTCGCTCCCGCCCTCCGGAGCTAGCGGGTCCAGGGCCTAGCGCGCGCTCGGCTAACGGCCGGGTTCCGTTTCCTTCCAGGCCTTCTTGGGGTCTTGCTTCGGGCCCCTCTCGAGGAAGGTGACGAGATCCGGGTCGGGGTTGAAGGGAGGCGGAGTCTCATCCGGTTTGGAAGCCGGCTGATCTTGGGGGGCCTCGGGTTCCTTCTCCATTGCCACACCTCCTGGCTCAGTGTACTTCGAGGCCGATGCCCGTTAGAAGCACGGCGGCTGCGAGTGCGACCATGGCCCGTCTCAGATGCGAGGCCTTGTTGTGGAGGATCCCGCGAATGACGAGACATGGCTTCGGCAGGCCGGCGGAGAGGCTGGGTGGTCCTGATGAAGGACGACCGTATCCGCCACCGTCCGGGCGAGCAACGGGCGGTCATTGAAGCGGGGGTCGCCTGCTTCTGTCTGCACCCCTCGAGGGGATGACAGCTGAGGCGATGGCCGAGGCCCTTGTGAAGGCGCTTCCGAAGATCCTTCGGATCGTCGCCGCGAATCCCAAGGGCGGGTACATCCGCGGTGTGAACCGCCAGGGC
>JBOGVI010000053.1:0-2247 GCA_050692695.1 Actinomycetota bacterium | reverse complement strand
CCGTAGGGCGGATCGGTCCAAAGGACGTCGGCGCGGGCGTCCCCGAGGAGGCGTTCGAGCGCCTCTTGATCTGTGGCATCTGCGCAGAGGAGCCGGTGGGGCCCGAGCCCCCACAGGTCCCCCGGCCGGGTTCGGGGCGCATCGGGGACGGGTGGGATGTCCTCGGGGTCGGTGAGCCCGACCCGAAGCGGCAGCCTGGCCTTGCGGGCGAGGTCGTCGAGGAGCTCGCGGACCGCGGCGCTGGAGGTCTGGACGCGCCCGAGGAGCGGCTCCAGCGCGGCCGGATCGGCCTCGGAGAGTCCGGCGAGCGGATCGAGGGTGACGAGGAGCTTCTCGGCCTCCGCCTCGTCCAGGTCCGTGACGAGGACCGGCACGATCTGGTCGGGGTCGAGGCTCTGACGAAGGTGCCCGTCGAACAGGACGAGCGAGCCGTCGTCCGCCTGGCGAGCAAGGAGCGCGTCGGCGTAGCCCACCTCCCGGAGCAGGGCCCGAAGCGCCCGGCGTTGGCGATCGGGGTGCCGGCGCCAGTTCGCCGGGTTCGGCGCGAGATCGCCGGCACGCACCCGCCGGAGGCCCACGATCCGGTCCCGTGCCCCCCGGCCTGGCCCCGAAGCGCGACCCCTCCGATCGGGCTCAGCGTGGTGGGGCTCAGCCATCGCCCGGCCCCCCGTGGAGCCGACACGAGCACGCGGGATCGGGGCACCGGGGCACCTCGATGGCGCCGGCGTCCACGAGGATCCGAACGGTCTCGGCGGCCTGCTCCGGCGTCGGCTCGTAGGAGACACGGCCGGGTGCGCCGACCTCCTCGTCGGGAACGGGCTCGGTCCAGCCCTCGCGCCCGGGCTTGGAGCGTGCCTGGTGAGACAGCCAGAACCTGGGCTCGTGCCGGGCGACCTCGATCTCTCGCGCCGCCCGGGCTCGGGCCCTTGCCTCTCGGACCGCTCGGGCGAACGCGACGAGCCCGGGGGTGGCCGATCGCGTGGGGTGGCGACCCTCGCCGCGGGCCATCCAGTCGCGGAACGTGCGGGCGTCGATCCCGGCGGCCTCGGCGGCGACGTAGTCCCACGCCCCGGCCTCGATGAAGCTGACGATCGTGCGCTCGATCTCCGGGGTGAGCTTTACGCTCCCCCGAGGGCGACCCGTTCGCTTGGGTTTCGATCGCTCAACCACGAGGCCTCCGCCCCGATCGTTCGTCGAAGCGAGAGAAGAATACCATAGAGTAAGGCCTATACCCATGACTCTTCGTGCAGGGCTCTGCTAGGCTCGCCGGGTGCGTAAGAAGCCGATGCTCCGCTTGGTGCAGCGGTTCGAACCCGAACCACTTGTCCAGTGCTCATCGTGCCAGGGGGACCTGCCCGGACGGTGGCTGGACGAGGCGTGGATCGAGGTCCCCGTCGGCGAGGGCTGGCTCGCCTCGTACCGGGTGGTGATGAAGGAGGCGGGCCCGGTGGTCGCCGAGATCCGGGTCTTCCCCGCGGAGGCAGATCACCGAACGGCCGGCATCTGGAGCCAGGATCCGGCGTCGGTCCCCGCCGAAGGGATCCCTGCCCGGGTCCTTCGCCGGCTCCGGCTCACGGATCCGATCGGTCTGTTTGAGGAGTTCGTGGAGCAATGGGAGGCCGAGCAGGGTGAAGAGGTGACCATGCGGGTGTTCGGACGCTTCGGGTTCCGGCGTTCGGCGGCCGTCCCGAAGCGGACCGGTCGGGCCGGTCGGTCCGACGAGTTCTACGCGCGGTGGGCCGCGGCGTATGTCGAGCGTCTGAGGCGAGGGAGCCGCCACCCCGTGAGGGACCTGGTCACCCGGCCCCCCGTCAAGATCGCTGGGTTCGCCTCGTCACCCGCACCCGAGGCGACCGTGCGGGCCTTCATCCACGAGGCTCGGCGGCGGAAACTGCTGACCAGCGCTCCCTCTGGGCGAGCGGGCGGGGAACTCACGGAGAAGTCGACCCGACTCCTTGCCCGCTCGGCCGAGTGAGCGCGGCGCCATGTCAGCGAAAGGCCATCGCGACCGCTGCGACACATGTCTCGGACGTCAAGGAAATCCAACGGGAACTCACCCGATTCGTTGCTCGGGCGTCGCGAAGCGACTCGGGCGGTCGCACTGGAATCCGAGGTCGGATTCGAGCTCCATCCTTGGCGCTTGACGAGCCTGACCGTGGCGATGATGGTGCCCCCAGTGGAGATCGTGCGCGAGTTCGGGTGCGGGCGATCATCCACGAGGCTCGGCGGCGAAAGCTGCTGACGGGC
>JBOGVI010000052.1:0-2025 GCA_050692695.1 Actinomycetota bacterium | reverse complement strand
CAATCCCCGCCATGGAGTGGGCTTCCGCGCCGTAGCGGCCGGGACGCTCGTTCCGCCCGGGACTTCGTGGCGATCCTTGTTCAAGGCGCGATGTGGTAGGGCCCGGCGCCGCGAAGGCTCGAGGAGGATGCCCTTCTCGAGGAGCGCGGCCCGGGCCCGCTTCAGGGCCTCGGCGCTCGGGGCCCGAACCGTGTGCAGGTGTACACCGCCCGTGAGGGACGAGAGGAGCTCGATCCTTCCCTTCCGGAGGTTGCGCAGGAACCGCTCAGCGTCCTGGCGCGAGGAGATCATCAGGTTGCCGCGCAGCTCCCCGTAGAGGAGATGCTCGACGATGACGTCGAGGACGGTCAGGCCGTGGTCGACGAGGGTCCGGAGCTCGGCCCCCGTCCCCCTGCGGTCGTGCTTACAGGCCAGCACGGCCTGGGGGCCGGTACCCTCCCGGTCGAGCAGGAGGTATCCGCCGGGCGTCCCGACGATGGGGTGGCCCCCGGCCCGGAGCACGGCGACATCGGTCACGATCACCTGCCTGGAGACGGCGAACTCGCGGGCGAGCTCCGCGCCCCGCCGGGCGCCCCCCGACCGCAGGAGCGCGAGGAGGCGCCGCCGCCGCGCGTCGGCCGCTGCCGCCTCCATCATCACAGCCTATACTGCTGTCTTGTCATCTGTCGTCCACAGACGCCGTCGGGATCCTGCCCCCTCGGCGGCCCGACCGCAAGAAGGGGGATGCCATGAAGGCCCTGGTCGTGATCGACATGCTGAACGACTTCGTCACAGGCAAGATCGCGAACGCCCGGGCGGAGCACATCATCCCCAACATCAAGGACCTGCTGGGCAAGGCCCGGGCCGCCCGGGACGAGTGGCTGGTGGTGTACGCCAACGACGCCCACCTGCCGGGCGACTTCGAGCTTCGGGTCTGGGGCGAGCACGCCATGGCCGGGACCCCGGGGGCCGAGATCATCCCCGAGCTCGAGGCTGTCGAGGGGGACTTCGTCCTGCCGAAGCGGACCTACTCGTCCTTCCACGGGACCGGCCTCGATCCCCTCCTGCGCCAGTTCCGCGTCGACACGGTCGTCCTCACCGGCCAGCACACCAACATCTGCCTCCGCCACACCACGGCCGACGCGTTCTTCCGCGGCTACCAGGTGATCGTCCCCCGGGACGCGGTCGAGGCCATCTCGGAGGAGGACCAAGGGTCGGGGCTCAAGTACCTGGAGACCATCTACAAGGTCGACCTGCTCTACACGAAGGAGTTGCTCGAGTAGCAGCGGCCCAGGCACCTGTGTTGTCAACGGCCGAAAGGTGACCCCCTGAGGACGGTGGTTTCAAACGATCAACGCAACGTCGATGATCCTGACCGCCAATCGAGCGAGGAGGTCAGGTGGGTCGGCATCCGAAGTCGGCGGAGGTTCGCGGCCGGTTCTGGACGGCGAGAGCGTCGGGGGCGACGCTGCGGGAGGCCGCCCAAGCCGCCGGGGTCTCGAGGGCGGCAGGGCACTACTGGCTGAAGGAGTCGGGCGGGGTCCGACCCCGTCCGAAGGCCCCACGGCCTCCGTTACGGCTGTCGGTCGCGGAGCGGGAGGAGATCTCCCGCGGACTGGCGAGAGGCGAAGCGCTCACCTCCATCGCCGCCAGGCTGGGACGCTTCGTCTCCACGGTGTCCCGGGAGGTCCGGCGCAACACCACGCCGACGGGGTACCGGGCCCACCGGGCCGATCGGATGGCCCAGACGAGAACCAGGCGTCCCCGCCAGGGCAGGCTCGCCACCAATGATCGCCTCCGCCAGCGGTGTCCAAGAGAGTCTCAAGGCCAAGTGGTCGCCCCAGCAGATCTCGGCTCGGCTCCGCCTGGACTTTCCGGACGACCCGACCATGCGCGTGTCCCACGAGACGATCTACACGTCCCTGTTCGTGCAGGCCAAGGCCGGTCTACCGGGCGAGCTCACCGTGCATCTGCGGACCCGCCGGGTCAGGCGCAGAGCGCAACGCCGGGTCTTCGCCGGACCGAGGCGCATCGCGGACATGCGGC
>JBOGVI010000051.1:0-2202 GCA_050692695.1 Actinomycetota bacterium | reverse complement strand
CCGAGGAGGCGCTCGATCTCTATCCCTACCGTTGGGGCGTCGAGCGGATGTTCTTCGATCTCAAGGGAGTGCTCAATCGTGCGTCCAGAGAAAGCTGACGTGTTCAGCGGGAGTCAGCCCCGCCGGGGTAAGAGCCAGAGCCCCGTAACTCGGGTGGCAGGGTGGAGGGAAACCGAGACTCTGAAGCCCACCGACGAAGCCATCGGAAGGATGGTGAGTGAGTCCCCGGGCCGTAACGGAAGTGAACGCACAGGTGGCCCCGAAATACTTAAGCCCCGGAGGCCGAGCCTCACGGTTGAGAGGCGAAGGCAGCATGGCACGTCGCACCTGGCTGATGCGGCGGGACGCTCCGGCGGGGTGATAGCGACGGCACGGTGACCAGGACACGTCGAGCGACTGGAGAAGCCCTCCTCGTCCCACCGCGAAAGCGGCGGAGCCATGTCCAACCTATAACCAGTGATCCTGGGAAATGGGCGGACGGCGAGAGGGTGACGGAGGGGTCCGCGGTAGCGATGAAGCGGGGCAATGCCCGTGGAGCGATGGGGCCCTACTGGTGTGCAACGTCTCCGACAACATGGGAGGCAGGGGTGCGATGACAACCGCGCCCATCAGTCTGCAAGACCTGCGGCGGAGGCTCTACGTCAAGGCGAAGGCCGAGAAGGACTGGCAGTTCTGGGGCCTGTACGTGCACGTGAGCAAGCTGGAGACGCTCCGCGCGGCGTACGCGGTGGCCAAGCAGAACGACGGCGCTCCGGGTATCGACGGGGTGGCGTTCGAGGCCATCGAAGCAGCCGGGGTGGAAGCGTTTCTCGCCCAACTGCGGGACGAACTGGTCTCACGTACCTACCGGCCATTGCGGAACCGGCGCGTCGAGATTCCGAAAGGCGGCGGGAAGGTCCGCGTCCTCGGCATCCCGGCGATACGGGACCGGGTGGTCCAAGGGGCGCTCAACTTCATCCTGGAGCCGATCTTCGAAGCTGACTTTCACGACGGGTCGTATGGGTATCGACCGAAGCGGACAGCGCAGCAGGCGGTCGACCGGGTGGCGGAGGCTATCGTGCGAAACAAGACGCGGGTGATTGACGTTGATTTGGCGGCGTACTTCGACAGCGTGCGGCATGATCTGCTGCTCGCCAAGGTGGCGCGCCGGGTGAACGACCGAGACATCTTGCTCTTGTTGAAGCTGATGCTGAAGGCGTCCGGGAAGCGCGGGGTCCCTCAGGGCGGCGTGATTTCCCCCCTCCTCAGCAACATCTACCTCACCGAGGTGGATGCGATGCTGGAGCGGGCCAAAGAGGTCACGCGAAATGGCGCACACACCTACGTCGAGTACGCGCGCTACGCCGATGACCTGGTGATCCTCGTGAACAACGATCGTCGGCAGGACTGGCTGATGGAAGCGGTGCCCCAACGGCTCCGAGAGGAGCTGGCGAAACTCGATGTGCGGCTGAACGAGGAGAAGAGTCGGATCGTGGACCTGAGTCGGGGGGAGAGCTTCGGATTCTTGGGTTTCGACTTCCGGCGCGTCCGCTCGTTGCGGGGGCGTTGGCGGCCGCAGTACGCGCCGAAGCAGCAGAAGCGCACGGCGTTGCTGCAGGAGCTCAAGGAGGTGTTCCGACGGCATCGGTCCCAGCGGGTGGAGGCGTTGATCGCGGAGATCAACCCAAAGCTACGGGGCTGGGTCAACTACTTCCGGATCGGGCACGCGAGCCGGTGCTTTGCCTTCGTGCGGTCGTGGGTTGAGCGGAAGGTACGGCGCCACATGATGCGGGCGAGGAATCGTCGGGGCTTCGGCTGGAAGAGGTGGAGTACGGCATGGCTCTCTGACACGCTCGGCCTGTTCGCAGACTACCGAGTGCGGTACCTGAGCCGGGCCTGAAAGTGCTCCCAGCCGATAGGTCGCATAACCCGTGACGCGAAACGACCAGGAAAGCCCGGTGCCGGAAACCGGCACGCCGGGTTTGAAGTGGCGGGGGCTGGAAACGGCTTACGGTGAACCTACACGGGCACGAAGCTGGAAACGGCGGATACAGCCAAGGGGAGCCTACGAAGCTTTGCGCCAGTCCTCGACCCTACTCAAAACCGCGAAGGCGCTCGGCCTCACGATCCCGCCGTCGCTACTGCTGCGGGCGGACGAGGTGCTCCGATGACCAAAGGCCGGCAAGATGGTGTCATTGACACCATCAAGCGTTCGCGTCAACC
>JBOGVI010000050.1:0-4984 GCA_050692695.1 Actinomycetota bacterium | reverse complement strand
CGAAAGGAGGTCGACCTCCAGAGCGCCGGTGTCGATGGGAAGGCGCCCCACCGTCTGGCACGCGTCCGTGTGGAACAGCACTCCGGCCTCTCGGCACAGCCGGGCCGCCTCGGCGACGGGCTGCATCGTTCCCACCTCGTGGTTCGCGTGCTGGAGCGAGGCGAGGAGCGTGCCGGGTCTCCCGATCTCCGTCGCGAACGCGTCGACGTCCACCCGGCCGGATCCGTCCACCGGGACCATCGCGACCTCGAAGCCGTCGGACTCGAGGGTGTGGGTCACGCCACCCACGGCCGGGTGCTCCACGGCGCTGGTCACGATGCGACGCCCGAGCTCGCGGACGGGCCGGGACCCGCCCCAGATTGCCAGGGCCACCGACTCCGTCCCCCCCGAAGTGAAGACGATCTCGTCGGGTTGGGCGCCGATGGCCGCCGCGACCATGGCCCGGGAATCCTCAAGGATCGTCCTGGCGGCCCGGCCGGGGCCGTGGAGGCGCAACGGATCTCCGAAGGCCTCGGTCGCGTCCAGCATGGCATGACGGGCGCGTTCGTCCATCGGCGTGGCCGATCCGTGGTCCAGGTAGGTTTCGGTGGCCATCAACCCCCGCCGGGAGGGAGGAATCGCATCTGGACGGTAGAGAATACCCGGCTCTATGATAGCCGCAGGCGCGAACCACCAGATTTCCGCGGAGATCTCCATGGCCAAGCAGGCGCAACGACGCGACGACGCAACGCCCGAAGAGCCGACCCCGAAGTCGTCCACTGCCCGTAGCTGCGCGGTCTGCGGAACCAAGCTGTCCACGTACAATCCCGGGCCCAACTGCTGGCAGCACACGATGGGCTATCCCTGGCGGGGGCCAACGGCAAAGCCGAAGTACGGGCCGTAGCCCGGAGCTACGGCACGGGGGGCTCCGCGTCCCGGAGGAACGCGTACGAGTACAGGACCGCCCCGATCACGCCTCCGGCGACAGGCCCCACCCAGTACACCCACCATCCATCCCAGGTCCCCGAGATCAGTGCGGGTCCGAAGGAACGAACGGGATTGGCCGCGGCCCCGGTGAGCGGCCCCGCCGCCAGGATGTCGAAGGCAAGGACCAGCCCGACGGTGAGGCCGGCGGTCTTCGCGAACGGGCCCCGTTCGTCGAGGATCGTGCCGAACATCGCGTACACAAGGAAGAAGGACAAGATGGTCTCGGTGAGGACTCCCTTCCCGCCGCCGACGCCGGTGGCCAGCAGCGGCGTGCCGAGGTTCGCGGCCCTCCACACCGCTGGGGGGATAACCAGGCGCAGCAGGAGCGCGCCGAAGATCGCGCCGCCGAGTTGGGCCACGACGTAGACCACGGCCCGGGCCGTCCCGATCCTCCCCACGACCCAGACCCCCACCGTCACGGCCGGGTTCACATGGCCGCCCGAGATGTGGGTCGTCACCGAGACCATGACCGCAAGGACGAACCCCGAGGCGAGGGCCATCCCCACCAGGCCGCTCCCGTAGGGTCCGGCCACGACTGCCGAGCCGGCCGCGACGAACACGAGCGCGAACGTGGCCACGAACTCGGCCACGGCGGCCTTCCCGATGCCTCCCACTCTCTCCTCTCGGACCCCCGCGGACCCTATCGGACGGGTTCGAGCGGGGCAAAGCGGGCACGACCCCTTGGTAGGATGCGCCCCGTGAAAGTGCTGCTCGTCTCCCCCGAGCCGGAGTCGCGTGAGCTGATGCGCCTGGCCGTGGCAAGCATCGAGCGCCAGATGGGCGGGGAGCTGGAGTTCGTGGAGGCGGCGGACGGGGAGCAGGGGCTTCGGATCGCGTTCCGGGAGCGGCCCGATGCCGTCGTGGCGGACGAGTTCGCCTCGCGGATGGGTGCGTTCGCGTTGGCGAAGGACCTCCGCGGCGCCGAGGAGCCGTATCCGGGGGCCATCGTGATCGTCCTGGAGCGGCGGCAGGACACGTGGCTGGCGAAGTGGTCGGGAGCCGACGCGTGGTTCGTGAAGCCGGTCGATCCGTTCGAGCTCGCCGACCGGTTGCTGGAGCTCGTGAGCACGAAGGGGCGCGCGTGAAGATCAAGGGGACGTGCCGACGGTGCGGCCGGGAGTTCCTGGTTGAGCAGGTGATCGGGAACGGGGGCCGGTGCCCGTGGGATGGGAAGCCGTTCCAGGCCGACTACGCAGTCGTCCTGGTGGATTCGCTGCGGGATGCGGAGGCCGCCGGGAACACGCTGGAGAACGCGCTGGAGAAGGTGGCGGACCTCGGCCCCGACTTCGTGCTCGACGCCGACTCGCTGATCCGCCGGATCCGCGAGCATGTCGAACGGCTGGAGCGGAGCCACGGCGACTGAGGAGGCGGTAACGGCCGCGGAGGCGAACGCGTACCGCGTCGATGTCCGGCAGCACGAGGACTGGACCGTCGCGATCCTCGATCCCGCCGGCCGGGAGGTCTCGAGACGGGCGTGTCGCGACGAGACCGAGGCCTGGACGCTCGCCTCGACCGTTCGGCAACACATCTACTGGCTCTCGGAGACGAAGTTCCGCGAGTACTACCAGCTCCCGAAGCAGGAAGGGGAGCGGCGCTGAGATGGGGTTCAACGCCATGCAGCCCGGGAGGGTGAAGCGGGCCGACATCCTCATGCTGGTCTCCGCGATCGTGGTGACCGTCGCGCTGGTGGTCTGGGCCGTCCGCTAGACGTGGACGAGGCCGAGCTCGCCGGGATCGATTTCTGTTACGTCACGACCACGGGGCGTGCCTCCGGCCGGCCCCACACCATCGAGATCTGGTTCGCGCTGCACGAGGGCAGGGTGTACATGCTGTCAGGCGGCGGCGACGCCAGCGACTGGGTGAAGAACATCCGCGTGAACCCCACGGTTGGTCTGCGGATCGGCGACCGCGACATGATCTGCCGGGCCTATGTGGTGGAGGACCCCGAGGAGGACGCCCTGGCGCGCCGGCTCCTTGTGGAGAAATACCAACCCCGGTATCAGGGCGATCTCGACGAGTGGCGTGAGTCGGCGATGCCCATAGCCATCGAGCTTCCGGAACCGGGCGGCTAGGCCTCGTCGAAGCCGATCGAGAACAGCCGCTCTAGGTCGTGCTTCGAGTAGACCTGGAACGCGATGAGTGTTTCGGTTCGGACCACACCCTCGACCTTGGCGATACCCTGGGGGATCACCGTTGCCAGGTCGTCGTGGTCGACAACCCGCACGATGGCGACGAGGTCGAACTCCCCGGCCACCGAGTAGACCTCGCTCACGCCGTCGATGTCGGCGATGCCCGACGCGGCCTCGGGGATCTCGTCGATCTCGCACTGGATCAATACGACCGCGTGGACCATCAGGCTCTCTCCAGCAGCACTGCCAGGCCCTGTCCACCGGAGATGCACAGCGTGGCCAGGCCCAGCGCATGGCCCATCTCGCGCATCTCGTAGGCCATCGTCAGGATCAGGCGCGCGCCGCTCATCCCGATGGGGTGGCCGAGGGCGATCCCGCCGCCTTTGGGGTTCAGCTTGTCCCGGTCGAACTTCAGGCCGCGCTCGCACGCGATGACCTGGGCGGCGAAGGCCTCGTTGATCTCGATCACGTCGATGTCCGAGAGCGACAGGCCGGTCTTCTCCAGGACCCTCTTCATGGCCGGCACGGGGCCGATGCCCATGATGGCCGGGTCCACGCCCACCCAGGACATCCCGATGATCCGGGCGAGAGGCTCCCGGCCCTCGGTCCTGGCCCGCGACTCGGACATCAGGACCAGGGCCGCGGCGCCGTCGGTGATGCCGGAGGAGTTGCCGGCGGTCACGCTCCCGTCAGTGCGGAACACCGGAGGCAGCGTGGCGAGCTTCTCCGCCGAGGTGTCGGGGCGAGGGTGCTCGTCCTCGATGACCGTGATTCTGGTGTCCCTCGGTCCCGGGGCCTCCACCGGGAACACCTCTTTGGCCCGGCGCTCCTTCCCGGCCTCGGCCTTCTTCTGAGATTCCAGGGCGAACTCGTCCTGCTCCCGCCGCGAGATGTCGAACATGTCCACCAGGTTCTCCGCGGTCTCGCCCATGACCAGGCCGCACAGGGGGTCGAGGAGTCCGTCCCGGTACATCGCGTCGTACGCGGTGGCGTCGCCGATCCGGTAGCCGGTGCGCATCCGGTCGAGGAGGAACGGCACCCTGGTCATGTTCTCCATGCCGCCCACCAGGACCACTTCGGAGTCACCGAGCATGATCTGCTGGGCGCCGAGCTGCACGGCCTTCATGCCGGAGCCGCACGCGATGTTGACGTTGTAGGCAGAGGCGTCCTTCGGCACGCCGGCCCGGACGGAGACCTGGCGACCGGTGTTCGGCCCGTTCCCGGCCTGCCGCGCATGGCCGAAGATGGTCTGCTCGATCTGGTCGGGCTCCACGTTCGCCCGGCGCATGGCCTCCGTTGCGGCGAGCGTCCCGAGCTCGACGGCGGTGAGGTCGGAGAACGCGCCGAGGAACTTGCCGATGGGCGTGCGCGCCCCCTCCAGGATGACGGCGCGGTCCACGGGCACAGTCTAGCCGCGGGCATTGTCCGTGCCGCCGACGCGCCGGTCGGCCGTGTGGAGCCGTCCGAGGAGCCGGTGGAGCGCGCCGCCGCCGTCCACCGGCTCGGCTGGGGGCCGGTCGGCGTGCTCGACGCGGACCGGGTTCCGCAGGAGCCACGTCCGCACGGCGGCGAGCTCGTCGGCCCGCTCTCGTGGGCACGGCCGGGGGACCGGCGCGGCCGACCCGCCGTTCGCAAGTGAGCCCCCGACGAGCCGCAGCCGGTGGCCGTGGCCGTCCCGGAGCACAAGCTCGCCCGAGCCGAGCAGCCATTCGTCGGCTCGCGCCCGGGCCAACCCCTGCGCGAGCGCTCGCAGGCGGTCGCGGGCCAAAGCGGCCTCTTCGAACCGCTCTCTTTCGGCCAAGTGGTTCATGCGGGCCTCGAGCGCTCCGAGGAGCCCGCCCGGAGACGAAAGGGAGGAGAGGAGGCTCCGGACGAGCTCTCCGTAGCGC
>JBOGVI010000049.1:0-8512 GCA_050692695.1 Actinomycetota bacterium | reverse complement strand
CGCACGGCCTCCCGGACGGCGCGGAGCTCGACCGCCGAGCTCTCGGAGGAGACGCACACCAGGACCCTCGGCTTGGGGAACCGGGGGACGCCCACCGTCCGCAGCACGGTCTCGATCATCTGCTGGGTGACGTCGAACTCCGTCATCACCCCCTGACGAAGCGGGCGCACCACCGCGACGTTCCCGGAGGGTCCCCCGATCATCTGCCACGCTTCCTCCCCCGCCGCCTGCACCTTCCCCGTGGCCGCGTTCATCGCCACCACGGTGGGCTGGTTGTAGACGATGCCGTCTCCTTGCCGAAACACCAGCGTGTTGGCCGTGCCGAGGTCGATCGCGATCTCGCGGGCCACTAGCTCCCCATCACCCAGCGGGACTCGCCTTCGGCGAGGTGCTCCTTCTTCCAGATGGGGACGTCTTCCTTCAGCCGCTCGATGCCGTGGCGGCAGGCCTCGAAGGCCTCCGACCGATGCGGCGCCGAGCAGGCCACCACCACAGAGACCTCGCCGATCGCCAGGTCGCCGGTCCGGTGAAGGAGGGCGACCCGCCGGACCGGCCACTTCTCGAACATCTCTCCTGCCATCTCCTCCAGGCGCTTCGCGGCGAGCTCCTCCCAGGCCTCGTAGGTGAGACCCGTGACCGGGCCCGCGCCGGAGTGGTCGCGCACGGTGCCAAGGAACACGGCCGTCCCTCCGGCGGCGGGGTCGGCCACGAAGTCGACGGCCTCTTGGGCGGTGATGGGATCGGCGGTTATCCGGACCAGCAGTTCGTCTCGCACGGCCTCATTGTAGGGACGCTCCGAACGGGCGGGACCGGTCAAACGCGGGACCGAACCTACAATGGATCGCATGAACAAACCAGAGGATCCGAACCCGTTCGGCGTGCCGCTCGGCGACATCTGGGGGGACGTCCCGTTGTTCCGCGAGATCCAGCGGGTCCTGCTCTCCTCGACCGGTCCCGTCAACTGGGAGCTGGCCCGCCAGGTCGGGATCGCCTCCGCCTCTTGGGGCCGGGAGGATCCCCCGCCCACCGACCAGGACGGGCGCGCGTTCGATGAAGCGGTCCGGGTGGCCGAGCTCCAAGTGGCGGCGTTCACCGGCCTCGAGCCACCATCGGGCCTTCCCAGCATCCGGGCGGTCCAGCGAGCCGACTGGGTCCAGGCCAACGTCGAGGGACTAAAGGCGCTGGTCGAGCCGGCTGCCGCCAGGCTCGCCTCGGCCATGGGGCAGGTCCAGCGGGAGTCGGTGTCCGCGGAGGTTGCGGGGTTCGGGCAGCAGCTGCTCCAGCAGCTGTCTCCGCTCCTCATGGGGGCGCAGGTGGGCGCGGTGATGGGCTTCCTGGCCCAGCACGTCCTGGGGCAGTACGACGTCGCGCTCCCTCGTCCCGGTCCCGACACGCTGTTGTTCGTCGCGCCGAACATCGCAGCCTTCGAGAAGGACTGGAGCCTTGATCCCACCGAGTTCCGCACCTGGGTGGCGCTCCACGAGGTCACGCACCGTTTCGAGTTCGCCCGACCGTGGGCGGCCCCGCGGTTCCGCGCGCTCCTCGAGGACTTCCTGTCCACGCTGGAGTTCGACCTCGCCGGTCTCCAAGCCCGTCTGGAGTCGCTCGACATGTCCGACCCCCAGGCCATGCAGAGCATGTTCCAGAGCGACGAGGGCCTCTTCGGCACGGTCCTCGACGCCGAGCAGCGGCTGAAGCTCGGGCGGATCCAGGCGTTCATGGCAGCGGCCGAGGGGTACGGCGATCACGTGACGCACGGCATCGGACGAACGCTGCTCTCCACCTACAGCCGCATCGAGGAGGCCATGCGCCGGTATCGGGAGACGGAGCAGGGGGACCCGGTGTTCGAGCGGCTCTTGGGGGTCGAGATGAAGCGGGAGCAGTACCGGCTGGGCAAGCGGTTCTGCGACGCGGCCGCCGGGATCGCCGGCGAGCCGACCCTGGCGCGGATGTGGGAGCGGGCCGACTCGGTCCCCTCGCTCCCCGAGCTGGAGGAGCCGAGCCTGTGGCTGGCCCGGATCTGACCGCCGCCGAGGCCCGCATCCCCGGCTATCCTTTCCGCCCGATGACCGTCGGAGAGCTCGTGTTCGCGAGCGTCGTGGACCAGCGGGTCTACCAGACCCACGGACCGAGTGGCCCCAACGCGGTGTATGTGATCGGCGCGCCCGGCCGGGCCATGCCGTTCACGCTGTACCGGGCCTGGAAGATCGGGACCGGCATCGTGACCGAGGAGGTCCACTTTTACGGGCCGTCCGGACGGCTCGTGTACCGGTGGGGGCCGGTGGTCCGGCGGATGCTCGGGGCGATGGATCTCACCGAGGAGCGCGACCTCGTGGAGGACGCCCACTTCGACGAGACCGGGAGCTACGTGGTCTCGTTCGTGGTCGACGGCGAGATCGTCGGCGAGATCGACTGCGGGGTGTTCGTGCAGGAGGCCCCGGTCAAGCTTCCGAAGCGGGTCGAGGACGGCCTTCGAAACTCTGACGTGATCTGGGTGGGCGTTGAGCGGAACGGCGAGCCGTACACCGCCCCGGTGTGGTTCGCGTACCGGAACGGGAGGATCCTCGTCTTGTCGAAGCGGGAGCCGGGCCCCGAGGAGCAAACGGTCCCCGGCATCCCGGGGGAGTCGGATCTGTTGGTGATCACCCGCCGCAAGGCCACGAACCCGGAGCGACGAGGCCGTGACACCGCCCTCGACGAGTTCCACGCGAACGCACGATTGCTGGAAGGGGCGGAGTGGGAGGAGGCCGCGAAGCTCCTGGTGGACCGGCGGCGGAGCCGGGCCGGCCCGCCCGGCGAGTGGATCCAGCGGTGGCGGCAGACGTGTGCCATCGCCGAGCTCACGCCGATCGTCCTGCCATGATCTCGCCCGGGGTCCAGCCGCGACATCTCGAGCGTCCGAAGGCGTGACGTCCCGGCGTCGCCTGGCCGCTGGGCTGAGCCTCGTGCTCTCCTTGGCGGCCTGCCAGGGATCCGGCGAGCAGGCTCGGCCGACGGAACCTCCGACGCCCTTGCCCACGGGGACCGCAGAGCCGACCGAGGAGCCGCTGCAGCGGTTCGATCCGAAGCAGGTCCGCCTCGGGCTCAGGCGGGTAGCCGGCGGTTTCACCTCACCCGTCCTGGTCACCCACGCCGGGGACGGATCCGGGCGGCTGTTCGTTGGGGAGCGAGGCGGGCAGACCCACGTGGTCCGTGACGGCCGCCTGCTCCCGGAGCCCTTCCTCGATCTCTCGAACCTCGTAACGGCGTCGGAGAGCCTCCTGGGGGAGCAGGGATTGCTCGGGATGGCGTTCCACCCGCGGTACGAGAGGAACGGGCGTCTCTTCGTCAATTACACGGATCGCAACGGGGACACCGTCGTGGCCGAGTACCGCGTCTCTCCGAACAACCCCGACCGCGTCGACCCCACATCCGCGCGAACGATCCTCTGGATCGACCAGCCCTTCGCCAACCACAACGGGGGAAGTCTGGTATTCGGCCCGGACGGGTATCTGTACATCGGCATAGGCGACGGGGGCAGCGCCGGCGACCCCTCCGGGAACGGCCAGCGGCTCGACACCCTGCTCGCGAAGCTCCTCCGGATCGATGTGGACCGGGGCAGGCCGTACGGCGTCCCGCAGGACAACCCGTTCGTCGGCCGGGCCGGGGCTCGACCCGAGATCTGGGCCTTTGGGCTACGCAACCCATGGAGGTTCTCGTTTGATCGCGAGACCGGGCACATCTGGATCGGAG
Source organism: Actinomycetota bacterium (assembly GCA_050692695.1). GTDB lineage: Bacteria > Actinomycetota > UBA4738 > UBA4738 > HRBIN12 > AC-69. Next base: position 4,780 of record JBOGVI010000049.1, on the reverse strand, counting down.
ATGTCGGGCAGGGGCAGCGGGAGGAGATCGACAGGACCCGCGCCGCGGGGGGTGGCCAGAACTACGGCTGGAACACGATGGAGGGAGACCTTTGCTTCAGCCCGCCGTCCGGATGCGACGCCTCGGGCTTGGAGCTCCCCATCGCCGTGTACCCGACGAACATCGGATGCGCGGTGATCGGGGGACACGTCTACCGGGGCTCGGCGTTCCCAGCGCTCTGGGGCGGCTACTTCTTCGCGGACACCTGCAATGGATCCGTCTGGTCGCTGCGAGCCGACGGTCGGTCGCCTCAGAAGCCCGTACGCATGCTGGACACCGAACACATCATCAGCTCGTTCGGGGAGGACGAGGAGGGCGAGCTGTACCTCACCGACCTCGCTTCCGGCCAGGTGCTCCAGGTGACCGCCCGGCCTCGCTAGCGCCGGACGCCTTGGGTTCGGGACAACTGGCTGGAGCCGGGCAAAGACCCGGCTCCAGCCCTCCTCCGTCTACGGCGTAACCACCGGGCAGTTGGGCCCGTCTGCCCCATTCGAGTCGACGCAGCTGATCCGTCCCTGGATGGCGGGACTGATCGTCCCCTGCGCCGCGATGTAGTCGCCGATCAGCGTGTCCATAGGGTCACGCGAAGTTGTTCGGCCCGAGAAGTTCGGGTAACCGTCCCCCCCGCTTGCCATGAAGTCGTTCTCCGCGATCGTGTAGGTGGACGCTGCGGAGAGATCGACCGGCGTGGCCGTGCACGAGCCGTCGGCATTCGCTGTGACCGCGGAGAGGACCCGACTCCCCGCGGGCAGGGCGATGTCGTACGTAAAGCAGAGGCCCCCAACCTGCGGGAACCGCCCGCTCACGCTCGGCATGGCCGAGACCCCGTTCTCCAGCATCGTCTTCAGCTCTGCCCCACTGATCTCGACGCTGACGACGATGTTCCCGAACGGCAGCACCGTTAGCACCTGGCCTCGCGTGATGGGGAAGGGCGGCGGGGTGTAGGCGGGGCAGAAGTCGCTCGGGTTGTCGGTCGTCGGGCACGTGAGGTCGGCTCGGAGGCCTCCGGAGTTCGTGATGGCGAAATCCACTCCGGGCGTGGTCCGCATCGCATCGGTCACGACGTTGCCGACGAGGGATTCGCAGGTGCGACCCTCGCCGTTGCCGCAGGCGTCGGCCCGTGGGACGAACCGGTTCGAGTTGCCGATGACGGTGCTGAGGATCGGCGCGAGCTCGGCGTTGAGCTCGTCGATCCGCGCCTGAATCCGCGGGTCAGGCGTGACGCCGATGTTCCATGGCCTGTGGAAGTCGGCCGTCTTGTAGACGACCTGGCCGGTGGTCGTGTCGATCACCAGCCGGACCCGCGTGAAGCGGATGCCCCTGCTCAGGTTCTCCGTGACGAGAACGCCGTTCGGCCTCGTGGTGAGCACCTGGAAGCTCGTGTGGTCGCCGATGACCGCATCGACGTCCTGGACGTTGTCGGCGAGGTCGATCAGCGGCCCCGCGGGATTCGTTAGCGTGCCCGTCGTCGCGCCCATGTGTCCGATCGCCACTATCGGCCCAACGCCGGACCGCCGACTCAGCTGCTCGGCCCGCTGATTGACGGCCGCCAGCGGATCGCTCACGACGAACGGATCGAACGCGTCGGGCCTGACGAGCTCCGGGGCGTCCGGGTTGGTGAATCCGATGATGCCGAGCTTGAAGTCCGCGAAGTCGAAGACGCGCGACTTCGACCACTCGGCCGGCGTGTCCCCCGTACTCGAGTGGAGGACGTTCGCGGACACGTACTTGAACTTCGCGAGCGGGATCAGCTCCTCGCGCAGGTACTCCTGTCCACGGTCGAAGTTGTGGTTTCCGAGGCCGTCGAGGTTGAAGCCCATCAGGTTCATCAGCTCGATCGTGGGCTTATCGCCGAAGAAATTCGAGATGGGCGGCGTCGCGCCGACCGCGTCGCCGGCGGTGACGGTGAGCGTCGCGCCGGGATTCTCGGCCCGGTATGCGTCGAACCACGGCTTCAGGAACGCCGCTCCGCCGATTCCGAAGGTCGGCCCGAACGAGTCGGAGCGCTCGCTGAGCGGGATGAGCTGCCCGTGGTAGTCGCTGATGTCGAGGATGTCCACCTCGCGGAGACTTGTCGTCCCTTCCAGCAGGTCGAGGCGGATCTTCCCGCGCGCGTTCTGCGTGCCGGGGATGTCCATGAGGAAGGCGATCGTGGGAGCCACGTCGATGGCCCGCATGTTCGCCACCTGCCCGGTGGTCCTGATCCCCGGGCCGGCGGCGATGAACGTCGCCCGCATGTTCACGTTGTGCGCGAGATCGACCAGGTCGGGCAGGTATCCGTGCTGCCCGAAGAACTGGGAGAAGGCGATGGTCTGGCCGGGCGTCGCCGCGTCCGTCTGATACGGCGGCCGGAAGACGACGACGACGTCCCCGCTCCGGTTCGGGTGCAGGGAGTCGCTGCCGGCGACGTTGCGGAGCTGCTCCTTCTTGAACACGGCGTCGACGACCTGTTGCTGGCCAGGGAGATTCGGGTCGTCCATGTTGTCGAAGGCGGCGATGATCTGGTTGCGGACGTTCTCGTAGTCCGCCGCCGCGACCTGGGGCGTGTTCCCGCTCGCGGGGTCACGCCCGGCCAGGTTGATGTAGATCTGGGACGTGCCGCCGGCGTGACACTCCTTCGCCAGCGTCGCGCCGGAGGCCGCCTTGCGGCAGTTGCCGGTCTGCTCCGCGCCCTGGAGCCCCAGGTCGACGAGCACCTTGCTGACGTTGACCGCTAACCACTGGGGGGCGAAGCCGTGATCGGCGGAGGCGAAGACGGCCTCGTCGCCGGTCACGAGCGACCGCCCGAGCGCGAGCGTCTCGTCGGCAAGCACGTACGACGAGCGGATGTAGCCCTCGCGAGTCGCGAGCCGATCATCCGTGGTGCCGTCGCCGTTCACGTCGTCGAAGTACGGGTTCGGGTTCCCGTCCATGTCGGTCGGCGTGACGAGCCCCATGAACTGGTGGCTGAACTCGTCCGTCACCGGGTGCCCGAGGAGGAGGAGGTCCGGCTGGACCCCGAGGCCGGTGATCGCGCCGCCACCGACCGTCGGTACGGGGCCGCTGCCGAGGATGTACTCCAGGTAGCGGTGGTGGGCGTCTCTCCACATGAGGCCCTGCTCGACGTATGTGTCCTCGTCGACGATGCCGGCCTCGAGCGGCGCGAAGTCGGCCGCGGTCGACGTGGGGAACTGCGCGTTCAGCGTCTCCTCGAACGCTGTCGAGCCGGCCGAGCCGAGCGCGTTGTACGTCGCGTTCGCCCGCTGGACGGAGGTGAAGTAGAGGCGGAACTTCGAGAGGTCGGGCTGCAGGTCGATCAGCTTCGTGTAGAAGCCGCCCGTTCTGCCGGCGAAGAACCCGGAGACGAGCGTGACCTTGACGTCGGCCCACTCGCCCTGTGCGAGGTTCGCGACGGCCGCGTTCCCGTTCTTCCCGGCGGAGCTGTTGACGACGAGCGCGCGATCGTAATTGACCGAGCCGTCGTCCGTCGAGTCATAGATGTAGACGTCCCACGCGCCGCCGCCCGGGATCTGCGAGTTGAGCTGCGAGAAGAAGGTCTCCTTCGCCTGGCTGAAGGAGGTCGGGACATTCGTCCAGCCGGTGGCGTCCGCGAGGTCCCGCCGCTGGTACTCGACGCCGAAGTTGCTCGCGGTCTGTCCTGTGATGTCGAAGTTGAGGACGATGCCGCGCCGCCCGATGAACGATCGGAAGTCGACGACCGGCCCCCGCAGCGCCGGCACGAGGCTTCGGGAAGCGACCCATTCCATCGAGACGACGGTCTCCCCCGCGCGCTCGGCGGCCTGCCCGATGTGGTCGGCCTGGACGATGCCCGTCGCGGCGAAGCTGGTGCTGTTGTTGAAGTTGCTCTCTCCGGTGCGGTGGAAGGTGTTGTTCGTCGAGCCGTGCTCACCCGGCCAGGTGCCGGTGGCCAGCGTGGTCCACCCCACGCCGGTGTTCGGCGGGAAGCCCTGAGTGAGGCCATTGCTAGCGGCCTCGACGCCCGTGTCGAGCAGTGTTTCGAAGGTGGGCATCACACCCTGGTCAACGTATTGGTGCACGAGGTCTTGGCGCATGCCGTCGGATGAGAACAGGATGACCTTCTCGGCCGTCGGGTTGGCGCCAGCTCCAGTCGCTCCAAGCGCGACGCCGACGAACGCGGCGAGCACGGACAGAACGGCGATGAGCGCGATCGGGGAACGGCGACGCATGGGCTTCCTCCTTCGGGAACGAGCCGATGGGTATACGGGCGAGCCTAGGGACGTGGATGGAGCGGGCGATGCCTCGAACAAAGCTGCCTCCCTCCCGAGGGCGGAGCTCCCCGCGGCCTCGGTCGTCCGGTGTTCGCTGCCCATGACCTACCGCAAACGATGCACCACAGTCAAATGCGGCCCACGAGCCGCTTGGCGAAGGACCTAGGCCGAAGGACCTATGTGAACTGACGGCCCAGCGTGACCGCGAGCGCCTCCAGCTCCCTTGAGAGCTCCAACAGGTCGCCGGGGGTGAGGGCCTGAGGTCCGTCGCACAACGCTTCCGACGGGTCGTGATGGACGTCCACCATCACACCGTCCGCGCCAGCGGCGATGGCGGCCCGAGCCATCGGTGCGACGAGCTCGCGGTGCCCCATGGCGTGGGAGGGATCCACGATCACCGGCAGGTGGCTCTCGAGTTGCGCCACGGCCATGCCGCCGAGGTCCAGCGTGTTGCGCGTGGAGGGCTCGAACGTCCGGATGCCCCGCTCGCACAGGATGATCTCCGAGTTCCC